>JBDLTM010000032.1:0-13569 GCA_039805805.1 Pseudomonadota bacterium
CGGTGCCGGTGCCCATCAGGTACAGGTTCTTGCCCGGCAGCAGGTAGTCGATCAGCAGCGTGCCGGTCGGCTTGCGGCCGACGATGATCTTGTCGCCGACCTGGATATGCTGCAGGCGGCTGGTCAGCGGGCCGTCGGGCACCTTGATGCTCAGGAACTCGAGGTGCTCCTCGTAGTTGGCGCTGGCGATGCTGTAGGCGCGCAGCAGAGGCTTGCCGTCTTCCTTGCGCAGGCCGATCATGGTGAAGTGGCCGTTCGAGAAACGCAGGGCCTGGTCGCGGGTGGTGGTGAAGCTGAACAGCCGGTCGGTCCAGTGGTGAACGGTCAGGACGGTCTCTTCGTGGAATGCGCTCATGGTCTTAGCTGTATGCCAGGCTTGGCTTGATCGGCTCAGCCTGCGCCCTCGCCTCGGCATTGAGCCGTCGGCAGGGCCGGATGGAAATATGGCAATTGCTGCCGGGCGGCAAAGGCCCGTAGTGTAGCGGTTCAACGCCACGACTGCTTGATACGCATCAAGCCTGCTCCGTCAACGGCATGCAAAGCTTGCTACAGTCTCGTGCTTGGTCAGCAGGTCGGATTGTGCCTGCGTCTCCTGCAAAGCAGAACCAATAAAATTTCATACTTTCATAACCTGAGTTTCTAAAGAGAAGGAAAGCAAGATGGCGCGCACCGTGAACTGCATCAAGCTTGGCGTCGAGGCCGAGGGCCTGGATTTCCCGCCCTACCCCGGCGAGCTGGGCAAGCGCATCTGGCAGAGCGTGAGCAAGCAGGCCTGGGCCGACTGGCTCAAGCACCAGACCATGCTGGTCAACGAGAACCGCCTCAACCTGGCCGATGCCCGCGCGCGCCAGTACCTGGCGCGCCAGATGGAGAAGCATTTCTTCGGCGAAGGCGCCGACCAGGCTGCCGGCTACGTGCCGCCGAGCGAAGCCTGATCCGAGCATGGGCAGCCCGTTCAGCAGGCTGGAGGACGGCACGCCCAACAGCCAGCAGCATGAAGACGCCTGCAGCGGCACAGGCCTGGACGACCGAGGCGGACTGGAGCAGGCGCGCCATGTCTTCCTGGCCGGCTGTGGCCTGCTGCGAGCTGACGACAGCAGTCCGGCGCAATGGTCGGGACGCGAAAGCTGGCAGGTTCTCGAGACCGGCTTCGGGCTCGGGCTGAACTTCCTGGCGTGCTGGCAGGCCTGGCGCGAGGATCCGCAGCGCCCCGAACGGCTGTACTTCACTGCGGTCGAAGCCTACCCGGTCGATGCGCACGACATCCTGCGCGTTGTCGCGCCCTTTCCCGAACTGATGGACCTGGCGGACCAGCTGTTCCGCCAATGGCGCGCCATGCTGCCGGGCGTGCATCGGCTCGTGTTCGAGGGCGGCCGGGTCCAGCTGACGCTGCTCATCGGGCTGGCGCAGGACTGTCTGCCAGCGCTGGACACGACAGTCGACAGCGTGTTCCTCGACGGCTTCCCGGTCAAGCCCGAACTCCGCGAGCTGCCGCTGCTCAGGGCGGTGGCGCGGCTTTCAAGGCCGGGCACGCGGCTGTCAAGTTGCATCTTCGCTCCCGCATTGCGCGATGGACTCGTGACGGCAGGCTTCGAGGTCGAGCCGTCCCCTGGCCTGCCACCGAAGCGCGACGGTCTGCGGGCCCGCTTCGCGCCGCGCTGGCAGACCCGCGCTGCGCTGCGGGCACCTGACCTCCCATCGCCGGACTCACGCAGCGCGATCGTGGTCGGCGCCGGCCTTTCGGGAGCGGCCTGCGCCTGGAGCCTGGCGCAGCGCGGCTGGCAGGTGCAGGTGCTCGACGCGGCAGACCAGCCGGCAGCCGGCGCCTCGGCGCTACCGGCCGGCCTGGTCGCACCTCATGTCTCGCCGGACGATGCGGCGCTGTCGCGCCTGACGCGCTCCGGAGTGCGGCTGACGCTGCAGCGCGCTGACGACCTGCTGCAGCAAGGCAGCGACTGGGCGCCCAGCGGCGTGCTCGAGCACCGGGTCGAGGGCAAGCACAGCCTGCCACGCACGCAGCTGTGGCAGGAGTTCGGCACCGAGTCGAGCCGCGACGCCGACGCCTCCGACCTCGAGCGCGCGGGACTCGAGCCCGGCAGTCCTGCGCTCTGGCATGGCCTGGCCGGCTGGCTGCGGCCGCAGCAGCTGGTGCGGGCCCAGCTCGACCACCGCGCGATCAGCTGGCGCGGCAGCTGCCGGGTCGATCGGCTGGTGAAGGTCGAAGGCGGCTGGCAACTGCTCGACGCCCAGGGCAAGGAGATCGCGCGCGCCGGTCACGTCGTGCTCGCGACCGCCTACGGCGTGCGCGAACTGCTCGAGCGCAGCGGACTCGCCTCGCCACCGCTCAATCCGCTGCGTGGCCAGATCAGCTGGGGCGCGATCGAAGACCTGCCCGAACCGGTCCGCGCCCTGCTGCCCCAGTTCCCGGTCAACGGCCATGGCTGCTTCGTCAGCGGCACGCCCGGCCCCGACGGCAGGGCGGCCTGGATCGCGGGATCGACTTTCGAGCGCGGCGTGCTCGATGCCGGCACCAAGCCCGAGGACCAGATCGCCAACCGCGACAAGCTGTCTCGCCTGCTGCCGGCGCTGGGCCAGGCGCTCGCGCCCGCCTTCGAGCAGGCCAGCGCCTGGGCCGGACTTCGCTGCACCCTGCCCGACCGGGTGCCGGCGGCCGGGATGCTCGATGCCCAGGCCTGGCCAGGACTCCTGGTCTGCGCCGGCATGGGCGCGCGCGGCCTGACACTGTCGGTGCTGTGCGGCGAGCTGGTCGCCGCGCTGCTGCATGGCGAGCCCTGGCCAGTCGAGCAGCGGCTGGCGCAGGCCTTGATGGCAGACCGCTTCATAACCCGGGGATATGAGAACAAAATAAAAAAGTAGTTTGAGATTATTTGATCAAGACCTAGAGTTCGTGCCCATGCACGATATCGGTTTTGTCATCGCGGGCTTCGCAGTCGGTCTGATCGTCGGTCTGACCGGCGTGGGCGGCGGCTCGCTCATGACCCCCATCCTGATCTTCTTCTTCGGCGTCAAGCCCTATATGGCGGTCGGCACCGACCTGCTGTTCGCGGCCTTCACCAAGGCTGGCGGAACGATCAGCCTGATGAAGAAGCGCCTGGTGCCCTGGCCCGTGGTCGGCCAGCTGTGCGCCGGCAGCATTCCGGCTGCACTGGCCACGCTCTACATCCTGCACTCGGTGGGCCCGGCCAGCGCCGAGGTGCAGAAGCTCATGACCACCACCCTCGGCGGGGCGCTGCTGCTGACCGCGGCAGCCACGCTGTTCAAGGCGATCCGCATGCGCAAGCCTGCCCAGCGCGTGATGGACAGCCGGGGCCCTGTCGCCACGCCGACCGAGAGCGCCGATGCGCTGCGCGCCCGCCACCCCGCGCTGCCGGTGCTGTTCGGCGCGCTGATCGGCACCCTGGTCACGATCACCTCGGTCGGCGCCGGCGCGATCGGCGTCACGGTGCTGATGATCCTGTTTCCGCTGCTGCCATTGCCGCGTATCATCGCGGCCGACATCGCGTATGCCGTTCCGCTGACGCTGGTCGCGGGCCTGGGCCATGCCTCGCTGGGCTCGGTCGACTGGCCGCTGCTGGCCAAGCTGCTGGCCGGCTCGCTGCCGGGCATCTGGATCGGCTCCCAACTGATGAACAAGACGCCCGAGCGCCTGGTGCGCTCGCTGCTTTCGCTGCTGCTGGCCTATGCCGGCGTCAAGCTGATCGCCGTCTGAACCGTTTTCCTCACTGAACCCGTATGTACCAATACACCGAATTTGACCGCCAGTTCGTGCGCGAGCGCGCCGCACAGTTCCGCGACCAGCTGCAACGCTTCCAGGCCGGCACGCTGGGCGGCGACGAGTTCAAGCCGCTGCGGCTGCAGAACGGCTGGTATATCCAGCGCCACGCGCCGATGCTGCGCGTCGCCGTGCCCTACGGCGAGCTCAACACCGCCCAGGTGCGCGTGCTGGCCCGCGTCGCGCGCGAGTTCGACCAGCCCAGCCACGAGGTGTTCCAGGGCGCAGTCGCGGCGCAGAACAAGCTCGGCGACATCCAGCTGCGCGACGGCAAGGCGATCGGCAGCCGCCTGCTGACCGGCTACGCCCACTTCACCACCCGCACCAACGTCCAGTACAACTGGATCCCGCTCAGCCAGGCCGCCGACGTGATGGACCTGCTCGCCACCGTCGGCCTGCACGGCATCCAGACCAGCGGCAACTGCATCCGCAACACCACGACCGACGCGCTGGCCGGCATCGCCGTCGACGAGGTCGCCGACCCGCGCCCCTGGGCCGAGCTGCTGCGCCAGTGGAGCACGCTGCACCCCGAGTTCGCCTTCCTGCCGCGCAAGTTCAAGTGCGCCATCGTTGGCGCCAGCGAGGACCGCGCCGCAGTGCACTGGCATGACGTCGGCCTCAAGCTCAAGCGCAACGACGCCGGCGAGCTCGGCTTCGAGGTGCTGGCCGGCGGCGGCATGGGCCGCACCCCGGTGATCGCGCCCACCATCCGCGACTTCCTGCCGGCCGACCAGCTGCTCAACTACCTGGAAGCCGTGATCCGCGTCTACAACCGCTGGGGCCGCCGCGACAACCTGTACAAGGCGCGCATCAAGATCCTGGTCAAGGCCGAGGGCCAGCGCTACATCGACGAGGTCGAGGCCGAGTACCGCCGCATCATCGAGCAGGACGGCGCGCCGCACACGGTCACGCCGGCCGAACTGGCCCGCGTGCAGGCCAGCTTCGCAGAGCCGGCGATCGACTTCTCCCAGCCGGCCGCCGCCCCGGTCGGCGCGCTCGAGCTGGCCGACTACCAGCGCTGGCTCAAGCGCAACGTTCAGCCGCACCGCGACCCGGCGCTGCGCGCCGTCATGCTGTCGTTCAAGCGCCTGGGCCAGTCGCCCGGCGACGCGACAGCCGACCAGCTCGACGCCGTGGCCCAGCTCGCCGATGCCTACAGCGCCGGCGAGGTGCGCGTGACGCACGACCAGAACCTGCTGCTGCCCTGGGTGCGCGCCGACCAACTGCCCGATGTCTGGCGCGAGGCCAGGCGCCTCGGCCTGGCCAAGGCCAACGTCGGCCTGCTGACCGACATGATCGCCTGCCCCGGCGGCGACTTCTGCGACCTGGCCAACGCGCGTTCGCTGCCGCTGGCCGACGCGATTACCGAACGCTACCAGGACCTCGACGAGCTCGAGGACCTGGGCGAGATCGACCTGCACATCAGCGGCTGCATCAACAGCTGCGGCCACCACCACAGCGGCCACATCGGCATCCTGGGCGTGGACAAGGACGGCAAGGAGTGGTACCAGGTCACGCTGGGCGGATCGGACGGCTCCACGCTGAGCGGCCCGGCCACTCCCGGCAAGGTGATCGGTCCTTCCTTCGCCCACAGCGAGGTCCCCGACGTGATCGAGGCCATCCTCGAAACCTATGTCGAGCAGCGCCAGGCCGGCGAGACCTTCCTGGCCACCTACCAGCGCGTCGGCGCCGAGGCCTACAAGGCCGCCGCCAATGCCCGCCGCGTCGCGACCGCCCGCGCCGAATGAACGCCCGCAGAACTGACGAGAACGAGAACATGAAACTGCTGACCGCACAAGACATCGCCGCCGACGGCAACGCTGTCGTGCTCGCCGTGGCCAACGACACCGATGTGCAGACGCTGGACCTGGCCGGCGTGGAGCGCATCGAACTGGTCTTCCCCAAGTTCACCGATGGCCGCGCCTTCAGCCAGGCCTTCGAGCTGCGCCGTCGCCTGGGCTTTGCGGGCGTCATCCGCGCCACCGGCGACGTGCTGGTCGACCAGCTGGTGCAGATGAAGCGCTGCGGCTTCTCGGAAGCCGTGCTGCGCGCCGACCAGGACCGCGCGCTCGGAGCCCAGCTGCTCGAGCACTTCAGCGGCTTCTACCAGGGCGATGCGACCGACCTGCGCCCACATTTCGCCAAGGCGGCCTGAGCCCTCCGGAGCAAAACACCATGAGCGAAGTTTCCGCCTTCAAGCCGCGCCAGCTGTCCGCGACCGAACTGCACGCCAAGCCCTCGGCCGACTACGCCGACAAGCTGGCGATCACGCAGGCGCTGCTGCAGCTCGCCGCCACCGAGTTCCAGCCGATCACGCAGGCGTCCAGCCTGGGCGCCGAGGACGTGGTGATCACGCACCTGATCAACGCGCTGGCGCTCGACATCCCGGTCTTCGTGCTCGAGACCGGCCGCCTGCACACCGAGACGCTCGCGCTGCTCGAGCGCACCGAGGCGCATTCGCGCGCTCCGGTCCAGGTCTACCACCCCCGGCACGAGGCGGTGATCGAGTTCGTGCGCCACAAGGGCCAGGACGCGATCTACCAGAGCATCGACCTGCGCAAGGAATGCTGCAACATCCGCAAGATGGAGCCGCTCGCACGCGCCCTGGAAGGCAAGCAGGCCTGGATCACTGGCCTGCGCCGCGAGCAGTCCAACGCCCGCGCCGCCGTCGAGCTGATCGACCGCAGCGAGGCGCGCGTCAAGTTCAATCCGCTGGCCGACTGGACCTGGGGCGATGTCTGGCATTACATCGCGGAAAACAAGGTCGACTACAACCCGCTGCACGACCAGTTCTTCCCGAGCATTGGCTGCGCGCCCTGCACGCGCGCCATCAGCCTGGGCGAGGAATTCCGCTCCGGCCGCTGGTGGTGGGAAGACGAGGCCGCCAAGGAATGCGGCTTGCACGTAAGGGCAAGCTAATGACTTTGGGGACAGATCTTCAGCTCTGTCCCCCACAAACCAAATGATTTCAGGGACAGATCTTTAGCTCTGTCCCAGACCAGAAAGAAAATGAGCCACCATCTCGACAATTCGCACCTCGACGCGCTCGAGGAAGAGACCATCTTCATCCTGCGCGAGGTCGCCGCCACCTTCGAGCGCCCCGCCATGCTGTTCTCGGGCGGCAAGGATTCGCTCGTCATGCTCAAGTGCGCCGAGAAGGCGTTCGGCATCGGCCGCATCCCGTATCCGCTGCTGATGATCGACACCGGCCACAACTTCCACGAGGTGACCGATTTCCGCGACTTCCGCGCCCAGGAGCTCGGCGCCGAGCTGATCGTGCGCAGCGTCGAGGACTCGATGGCGCGCGGCACCGTGCGCCTGTCGCACCCGGGCGAGAGCCGCAACGCGCACCAGTCGGTCACGCTGCTGGAGGCGATCGAGGAGTTCCGCTTCGACGCGCTGATGGGCGGCGCGCGTCGCGACGAGGAGAAGGCGCGTGCCAAGGAGCGCATCTTCAGCCACCGCGACGCCTTCGGCCAGTGGCAGCCCAAGGCCCAGCGCCCCGAGCTCTGGACGCTGTTCAACACCCGCCTGCAGCCGGGCGAGCATTTCCGCGTGTTCCCGATCAGCAACTGGACCGAGATGGACGTCTGGCAGTACATCGAGCGCGAGAAGATCGGCCTGCCCAGCCTCTACTACACGCACCAGCGCGAAGTCGTCGAGCGCAAGGGCCTGCTGGTTCCCGTCACGCCGCTGACCCAGCCGAAGGAAGGCGAGGAAGTCGTGCTGCGCGACGTGCGCTTCCGCACCGTCGGCGACATCACCTGCACCTGCCCGGTCGCCAGCACCGCCGCCACCCCGGCCGAGATCGTGATCGAGACCCTGGCCGCCGACCTGAGCGAGCGCGGCGCCACCCGCATGGACGACAAGACCAGCGACGCGTCGATGGAAAAGCGCAAGCGCGAAGGCTATTTCTGATCCCGTCGAGCGAAAGAGAGTAAACACATGGACGCACTGAAATTCATCACCTGCGGCTCGGTCGACGACGGCAAGAGCACCCTGATCGGCCGCCTGCTGGTCGACAGCAAGGCCGTGCTGCAGGATCACCTGGCCGGCGTGACCCGCGGCGGCGAGGCTGACCTGGCGCTGCTGACCGATGGCCTGTCCGCCGAGCGCGAGCAGGGCATTACGATCGACGTGGCCTACCGCTACTTCAGCACCGAGGACCGCAAGTTCATCATCGGCGACGCACCGGGCCACGAGCAGTACACCCGCAACATGGTGACCGCGGCCTCCAGCGCCGACGCCGCCGTGGTGCTGGTCGACTCGATCAAGCTCGACTGGGCCGACGCCGGCCTCAAGCTGCTGCCGCAGACGCGCCGCCACTCGCTGCTGTGCAAGCTGCTGCGCGTGCCCAGCATCGTGTTCGCGGTCAACAAGCTCGACGCGGTCGAGGACGCCGCGCTGGCCTTCAAGAACATCAGCGGCGCGCTGAACGCCTTCGCGGCCGAAGCCGGCATTCCCGTCACCGCGATCGTGCCGGTCTCGGCGCTCAAGGGCTGGAACGTGGTCGACTTCACCAACCCGGGCTGGTGCGGCTACGAGGGCCCGACACTGCTGCAGATCCTCGAAAAACTGCCCAACACCCCGCAGCAGACCGAGGCCCCGCTGGCGCTGCCGGTGCAGTGGGTCGAGAAGCAGCACGACACCAACGTCACCAGCCAGGGCCGCCGCGTGTTCTGGGGCCGTGTCGCTGCCGGCAGCTTCGCGCCCGGCGCCCAGGTGCAGGTGTTCCCGAGCGGCCAGAAGGCCGTCGTGGCCCAGGTGCTCGATCATGCGCGTAACCCGCAAGCGGTCGCGGCCGGCCGCAGCGCCGGCGTCGTGCTCGACCGCGAGGTCGATGTCTCGCGCGGCGACTGGATCCTGGCCGCTCCGGTCGAGACCGCGGCAGCCGAAGACGACTTCGACGCACCGGCTGCGGTGAGCGCCTACCCGGGCCGCAAGGAACTGGTCGCCACCGTTGCCTGGCTCGACGACGAGCCGCTGGTCGCCGGCCGCGTCTACTGGGCGCTGCACGGCCACCGCTGGGTCAAGGCCAAGGTCAAGCGCGTGGTGCACAAGCTCGAGATCAACACACTGGCCGAGGAAGACGCCAGCCAGCTCGATCCGAACGCGATCGGCCATGTCGAGCTGATGTTCCAGGAAGCGCTGCCGGCGGTGTCGTTCTCCGACTCACGCCTGCTCGGTGCACTGATCCTGGTCGATACCGCGACCCACAAGACCTCGGGCGCGGTGCTGGTCAACTGACCGACTTATTCCCCTGAGTCCCCGACGCGAGCCACCAGGCTCTAAAATCGGGACTTGTGCAGTGCCGGCCTGCCCCTTTTCGGGCAGTGCCGGCTTTCTCAATAGATTCACTCATCCTGCGCTGCTGCGGCAGCCTACCCACCATGACTCACGTTGTTA
This sequence comes from Pseudomonadota bacterium, assembly GCA_039805805.1. Taxonomy (GTDB): domain Bacteria; phylum Pseudomonadota; class Gammaproteobacteria; order Burkholderiales; family Burkholderiaceae_C; genus Malikia. The sequence continues at coordinate 9,200 of JBDLTM010000032.1, forward strand.
CCGAAGCCTGCATCGCTTGCAAATACACCGACTGTGTGGACGTCTGTCCCGTCGACTGCTTCCGCGAAGGCCCGAACTTCCTGACCATCGACCCGGACGAGTGCATCGACTGCGCGGTCTGCATCCCCGAGTGCCCGGTCGGCGCCATCTACGCCGAGGAGGACGTGCCGAAGGACCAGCAGCACATGATCAAGATCAACGCCGAGCTGGCCGTGCTGCCGAACTGGAAGAGCATCACCAAGCGCAAGGCGCCGCTGCCCGACCACGAGCAGTTCAAGGACAAGACCGGCAAGCTGGACCTGCTGCAGCGCTGATCATTCGCCTGCCTGGACCCGGAACCGGCCCGAGCATGCCCGCTGCAAGCGTCATCGCCGCTGACAGCCAGACCGCGCTCGAAACCGACGTCGTCATCATCGGCGCCGGTCCGGTCGGGCTGTTCCAGGCCTTCCAGCTCGGCCTGCAGGAAATCTCCTGCCAGATCGTCGATGCGCTGCCGCATGCCGGCGGCCAGTGCGTCGAGCTCTACGCCGACAAGCCCATCTACGACGTGCCGGGCATCCCGGTCTGCTCGGGGCGCGAGCTCGCCGAGCGGCTGCAGCAGCAGATCTCGCCGTTCCGGGTGAAGCTGCACCTGGGCCAGCAAGTCACGGGCCTGGCGCGTACGGACGACGGCCGCTGGCAGCTGCAGACCAGCGCCGGCCAGGTTCTACTTGCACGCGCAATCGTCATTGCCGCCGGCGTCGGTGCCTTCGTGCCGCGCCGGGTCGTGATCGACGGCCTGTCCGCCTTCGAGGGCCGCCAGGTCCACTACTACCAGACCGAACCGGCGCGCCTGCAAGCTCAGCGCGTGGTCGTGATGGGTGGCGAGGATGCCGCGCTCGAGACCGCGCTGCAGCTGGCCGACAGCGGCCAATGCGCCAGCGTCACGCTGCTGCACCGCAACAGCAAGTTCAAGGCCCAGCCCGCGCTCGAAGCCGCGCTGCAGCAGTCACTCGAAGCTGGCCGGATAGGAATGGCGCTCGGCCAGCCGGTCGGCATCGAGACCAGCGCCGACGGCAGCCGGCTGCAAGCGCTTCAGGTCGCCACGGGCGACGACAGCAGCGAGCGGCTCGAGCTCGACGCGCTGCTGCCGCGCCTGGGCCTGTCCCCCAAGCTGGGACCGATCGCCGACTGGGGCCTGGCCATGGAGCGCAAGCTGCTGTGCGTCGATCCGGCGACACAGGCCTGCTCCGAGCCCGGCATCTTCGCCGTCGGCGACATCTGTCACTATCCGCACAAGCGCAAGCTGCTGCTGTGCGGCTTCCACGAGGCGACGATGGCGGCGTTCGCCATTGCAGCCCTGCTGCGCCCGGAGCAGCGCCAGCTGCTGCAGTACACCACGACCAGCCCGCGCCTGCATGAACTGCTCGGCGTGACGGCAGCTGGCAGGCAGTCGTAAAATATCCATTGGCCTGATCATCCAGGCCGACATGCTGGGGGTGTTGGCGCCGATTCGGACGCCGACTGAGACAGTCCCCTTGAACCTGATTGAGGTAATCCTCGCGCAGGGAAGCTGAATCCGTCCTCCTTGCCGCTGCTGGCGGCATGGTCGTGAAGCCGGCAGCCCTGTCCCCCTTTAGCTGCCATGGCCACGACCGACCTGATCCAGGACCTGCTCGACTTCATCGCCCTGCCAAATGCTGGCGATGCCGACGACGCGGCCTTCAACGCGCTGGCGCTGCGCCTGTTCGCGCACCAGGCGCGCCACAACCCGGCCTACGTGCGCTTCTGCCAGTCCCGCGGCCGCACCCCGGCGACGGTGCGCGACTGGCGCGACATCCCTGCGGTCCCGGTTAACGGCTTCAAGCAGCTCACGCTGAGCTGCACCCCGGTCGAGTCCTGCGAGCGCGTCTTCACCACCAGCGGCACCACCGGCGGCGAGGACCGCAAGGGCCGCCACCACCACCCCGACCTGCGCGTCTACGATGCGTCGATGCGGCGCCATTTCACCGACAGCGTCGGACCGCTGCCGATCCGCATGGCCATCCTGTTCCCGGACGAGGCGGCGCTGCCGAACTCGTCGCTGGCGCATTACCTGCAGCTGTGCCGCGACGACTTCGGCCTGGACGCCAGCCGCCACTACTGGACGCCCGAGGGCATGGAGCGCGAAGGCCTCCTGCAGTTCCTGCGCGATGCGCGCCAGCAGCAGGAGCAAGTCGCGCTGCTGGGCGCGAGCTACAGCTTCGTGCACCTGATGGACGCGCTGGCCGAGCTCGACGAGGACTTCCGGCTACCGGCCGGCAGTTGGCTGCTCGACACCGGCGGCTTCAAGGGCCGCTCGCGCGAGATCCCGGTCGAGGCTTTCTACGAGCAACTGTCGCAGGTGTTCGGCGTGCCGCGCGAGCGTTGCCTCAACATGTTCGGCATGACCGAGCTCAGCACCCAGTGCTACGACCAGGGCAACGCCGTCGTGCCATCGGTCAAGCGCGGCCCGCACTGGATGCGCACGCGCGCGATCGACCCGCTCACCGGAGCCTCGGTGCCCGAGGGCCAGCCCGGCATCCTGGTGCATACCGACCTGGCGAACTACAACTCGGTCATCAGCATCCTGACCGAGGACCTGGGCATCGTCGCCGACGGCGGCTTCCAGCTGCTCGGACGCGCCCAGGGCGCCGAGGCCAGGGGCTGCTCGCTGGCAGTCGAGTCCTTCGTGGCGGCCGCGCGCGCATGAGCATCGAGGTCTTCCGCATCGGTCACCTGCCGGGGCTGGAAGCCGCCGGCCTGAGCTGGCGCGCGCTGCCGGCGCCGCAGCTACCCGCCGGATACGCCCTCGAGGTGCCCGCGCTGACGCCGGACCAGCTGCAGGCGCTGTGCGAGCAGGTCCGCGGCCCGGGCCGCCAGGGCCTGCGCGCGCTGCCGGTGCGCGAGATCGTGCAGGCGATCGACCGCGTGGTCCAGCATCTGCTCGACCCGGCCTCGCCCGAGCACCAGCTGCTGCTGCGCTGGCTGCCGCTGAGCACGGGCTTCCCGGCCGAGATGATCCGGGTCAACCTGGGCGCGACGCTGCGCACCTTCCGTGCGCTGCAGCTGCAGCGCTTCCTGGTCGAGGACCTCGGCAATCCGGCGCTGCTCGACGGCTTCGAGCCGCGCATCACCGGCGGCTGGACCCATGCCGAGGGTTCGGACCTGCTGGCCCATGTCTGGGCCGGCAATGTGCCGGGGCTGCCGATCTGGAGCCTGGTCTGCGGCCTGCTGGCCAAGGCCGGCAACGTCGGCAAGGTCTCGGCAGGCGAGCCGGTGTTCGCGACCGTGTTCGCCCGATCGCTGGCCAAGCTCGAGCCGCGCCTGGGCGCCGCCGTCGCGGTGCTGTGGTGGGAACGGCAGGACCTCGAGACGCCCCGCGCCATCTGGGGCCAGGCCGACACGGTGCTGGCCTATGGCGGCGACGCCGCGCTGCGCGAGCTGCAGGCGCAGATCCCGCCGGGCGTGCGCTTCCTGCCGCATGGCCACAAGCTTAGCTTCGGCGTCGTCGGCCGCGCCGCCTTGAGCGCCGGCCGCGCGCCAGCCATTGCCCGGCTGGCGGCCGATGACGTGGTGCGCCACGAGCAGCAGGGCTGCTACTCGCCCCAGGTTTTCTACGTCGAGCGCGGCGCGCAGGTGTCGCCGCTGGAGTTCGCCCAGCGCCTGGCCGCCGGCCTGCAGCAGCTGCACCCGAAGTTCCCGCGCCCGCGCCCCGGACTGGCGGAGTCGGCCCAGATCGCGCAATGGCGCAGCAGCCTGGAATGGGCAGGATTCGACGACGCCAGCGTGCAGCTGCTGGGCCACCCGGAGCAAGGCTGGAGCGTGGTGTATCGCGACCGAGCCACGCCGATCGCGCCCGGACCGCTGCACCGCTGCGTGCAGGTGGTGGCGCTCGACAGCCTCGACGAATTGCCGGCCTGCCTGGCGCCGCAGCGGCGCCATCTGCAAAGCGCGGGCCTGGCGGTGACGCCCGAGCAACTGCAGGCTCTGGCAATGCAACTGGCGGCAGTGGGCGTCACGCGCCTGAGCGCCATCGGCCACATGAGCCTGCCGGCGGCGGGCTGGCACAACGACGGCCGCCCCAGCCTGCTCGACCTGGTCACGCTGGTCGACCTCGAAGCCTCGGCCGAGGCGCTGGCCGAACGACTGGCGAGCTATGAAATCTGACGCCACGTCACTGCTGAGCCTGCAACACGCCAGCTTTGCCTACGCGGGCGGCCTTCCGGTGCTGCACGGCATCGAGCTGGAGATCGCAGCCGGCGAATTCCACTGTCTGCTGGGCCGCAGCGGCTGCGGCAAGACCAGCCTGCTCAAGCTCGCCGCCGGCCTGCTGCTGCCTTCTGGCGGCAGCGTGCTGTGGCGCGGCGAGC
>JBDLTM010000033.1:0-13309 GCA_039805805.1 Pseudomonadota bacterium
TTCCGAGCCCGCGACGACGCAATGCGTCTTCCTGCTGACCGAGCCCGCCACCTTGGCGCCGGCCGCCTCGAGCATGGCCTTGGCCTGGTCGCGGCTCAAGGAGGGCAGCGAGCCGGTCAGCACGAAGGTCTGGCCCGCTAGCGGGAGCTGGGCGGCGGCGGATGGCTCGCCCTCGGGCCACTGAAGGCCGGCTGCGCGCAGCTGCTGCACCACCTCGCGGTTGTGCGGCTGCTCGAAGAAGGTTCGGACGCTGTGCGCGACGATCGGGCCGACGTCTGCCACCTGCAGCAGCTGCTCCTCGCTGGCGTCCATGACGGCATCCAGATTGCCGAAATGGCGCGCCAGCTCCCTGGCGGTGGCCTCGCCGACATGGCGGATGCCCAGTCCGAACAGGAAGCGCGGCAGCGTGGTGCTGCGCGATGCGGCCAGCGCCTCGACCAGGTTGAGCGCGGATTTCTCCGCCATGCGATCGAGCCCGGCGAGCCGATCGACGCCAAGCTGGTAGAGGTCGGGCAGGGTCTGGATCAGTCCGGCATCGACCAGCTGGTCGACCAGCTTGTCGCCCAGGCCCTCGATGTCGAGCGCGCGGCGCTGAGCGAAATGCAGCAGCGCCTGCTTGCGCTGAGCGGGGCAGAAAAGGCCGCCGGTGCAGCGATGGTCGGCCTCCCCCTCCTCGCGCTCGACCCTGCTGCCGCAGACCGGACAAGAGGTCGGCATGGAAAACACCGCGCCGCGCGCGGCAGGGGCGAACAGGTCCTGCTGCAACGGGTCGCTGTCGGCAGCCGGCATGACTTCGGCATGGGCTTGGCTGTCGGCAGCATCGATTGCTGCCGGCAGGGCGATGGCGTCGGCGCCAGCCGGCACCACCGCGACGACCTCGGGAATCACGTCACCGGCGCGGCGCACGATCACGCGGTCGCCCACGCGCACGTCCTTGCGCCGCACCTCGTCCTCGTTGTGCAGCGTGGCATTCGACACCGTCACGCCGCCGACGAAAACCGGCGCCAGCTTGGCCACCGGCGTCAGCTTGCCGGTACGGCCCACCTGGACCTCGATCGCCAGCACCTCGGTGACCTGCTCCTGCGCCGGGTACTTGTGCGCCACCGCCCAGCGCGGCTCGCGCGTGACGAAGCCGAGCTCGCGCTGCAGCGCGATCGAGTCGACCTTGTAGACCACGCCGTCGATGTCGAACGGCAGACTGTCGCGCAGCGCGCCGACGCGGCGGTGGTAGGCCACCAGCTCAGCCGCGCCCGTACAGCGCTGCACCAGGTCCGACACCGGCAGGCCCCAGCTTTTCAGCGCCAGCAGCAGATCATGGTGGCTGGCCAAGTCGGGGCCGCCCTGTTCGGCTGGAGTCACGTCGCCCAGGCCGTAGGCATAGAAGCTCAAGGGCCGCTCGGCAGCGATCGCCGGGTCGAGCTGGCGCACCGCTCCCGCGGCTGCGTTGCGCGGGTTAACGAAGGTCTTCTCACCCTTGATGCCGGCGGCGATGCGCGCGCGCTGGCGTTCGTTGAGCGCCTCGAAGTCGTCTCGCCTCATGTACACCTCGCCGCGCACCTCGAGCTCGGGCGGCACCGGCAGCGCAGCAGCGGAGTCGAGGCGCAGCGGGATCTGGCCGATGGTGCGGATGTTCTGCGTCACGTCCTCGCCCTGCTCTCCGTCGCCGCGCGTGGCGGCCTGCACCAGCACGCCTTCCTCGTAGCGCAGGCTAATCGCCAGGCCGTCGAACTTGGGCTCGGCGACATAGGCGATGGCGGCGGCCTCCTCGGCGAGGCCCAGCTCGCGCCGGACCCGGGCATCGAAGGCCTCGGCGCCGCTGGCCTCGGTGTCGGTCTCGGTCCGTATGCTGAGCATGGGCAGGCGATGCCGGACCGTAGCAAAGCCGTCGAGCACCTGGCCACCGACGCGCTGAGTGGGCGAATCCGGGCTGATCCATTCCGGGTGCGCCGCCTCGATCGCCTGCAGCTCGCGGAACAGGCAGTCGTACTCGGCATCCGGGATCTCGGGCGCGTCCAGGGTGTAGTAGCGATGGGCGTGATGGTGCAGCCGCTCGCGCAGCTCCCGCAGGCGTTGCTGCTGGGCCAGGGATGACGAGTCCATTCGGTGTAGAGACTGAAAGCTGGTGTTGACGCCATGCGCTGCGCGCCGGCAAAGCGTGGATTATCCCGCCCGCCAGGGTCAAAAAACCGTGCGGCCCGGGCCTCTATCGTCATCGGTTTTTGGTATCCTCGCGGGCTTTGGCTCTATTGAACGGCTGAACCATCATGACGAAACTGCATTCGAACGCGCGCCGCGCGCTGCTGGGCGCTGCCCTGCTCTCCCTCGCTGGCATCTCCCAGCTCGCCCAGGCCCAGACCGCCCCGGCCACGCTGCGCGTGACCGCCATCCCCGACGAATCCCCGACCGAACTCGCGCGCAAGGCCGCCCCGCTGGTCAAGTACCTCGAGAGCCGCCTGGGCATGAAGGTCGAGTTCACCCCGGTGAGCGACTACGCCGCCGCGGTCGAGACCCTGGTCAACCGCAAGGTCGACCTGGCCTGGTTCGGTGGCTTCACCTTCGTGCAGGCCAACGTCCGCTCGGGCGGCAAGGTAATCCCGCTGGTGCAGCGCGAGGAGGACGAGAAGTTCAAGTCAGTCTTCATCACGGCCGACCCGGCGATCCAGAAGCTGGCCGACCTCAAGGGCAAGGACGTCAGCTTCGGCTCGCAGAGCTCGACCAGCGGCCACCTGATGCCGCGCAGCTTCCTGCTGCAGGCCGGACTCAACCCCGAGAAGGACTTCAAGCGCGTCGCCTTCAGCGGCGCGCATGACGCGACCATTGCCGCAGTGGCGTCGGGCAAGGTCAATGCCGGCGCGCTCAACATCTCGGTCTGGGACAAGTTCGTCGCCGAGAAGAAGGTCGACACCAGCAAGGTGCACGCCTTCTACACCACGCCGACCTACTTCGACTACAACTGGACGGTGCACGCCGACATGCCCGCCGCGCTGCGCGAGAAGATCGCCAAGGCCTTCCTGGACCTTAGCAAGTCCACTCCGGAAGGCAAGGAAATCCTCGAGTTGCAGCGCGCCACGCGCTTCGTGCCGACCAAGGCCGACAACTACAAGGGCATCGAGGCTGCCGCGCGCAGCGCCGAGCTGCTGTGACCGCTCCAGGCCAGGGCTTGGAACTCTCGCTCGCCCAGGTCAGCGCCCGCCATCCACAGGCGCGTGCTGCTTCGGTGCCGGCGCTCAATGCGCTGGAGCTGCAGATCGCGGCAGGAGAGCAGCTCGCCATCATCGGACCGTCCGGCGCCGGCAAGACCACGCTGATGCAGCTGCTGGGCTGCGCGCTGCGGCCATCGGCTGGACAGCTGCTTCTGAACGGCCGCGAACCCTGGTCGATGAGCGCCAGCGAGCTGCGCCGGCAGCGCGGCGAGCTGTTCCTGGCGCCGCAGCTGCCACCGCTGCCGCCACGCCAGCGCGTGGTGACGGCGGTGCTGGCCGGACGGCTGCCCGCCATCGGACTGGCCGAGAGCCTGCTGTCGCTGTTCCATCCGCACGAGATCCCGGCTGCCTTCGAGGCGCTGGACCAGCTCGACCTCGGCGACAAGCTGTTCCAGCGCGTCGACCGCCTTTCCGGCGGCGAGCGCCAGCGCGTCGGCCTGGCGCGCGCCCTGCTGTCCCCTGCCAGGCTGTGGCTGCTCGACGAACCGCTGGCCGCTCTCGATCCGGTGCGCTCGCAGCAGGCCATCGCCGTGATGCGCGAGCAGGCCAGAAAGCGCGGCGTCACGCTGGTCGCCACGCTGCACCAGGTCGATGTTGCCCTGCAAGCCTTCCCGCGCGTGGTCGGCATGCGCGAAGGGCGGATCCTGTTCGACCTGCCAGCACAACAAGTCACGCCACAGCAGCTGGCCGAGCTCTATCAGGCACACGAGGACGAGCTGAGCGGCAAGCGGCAGTGGGCTTCCGAAACGCCGGCAGCTCCGAAGCCGGTCGTGATGCAATGTCGCTGAGACGATGGCTGACATGAAAATCTTTTCGCCTGGGCAAGATCCGCAACGCACGGCAGTCAGCCGGCGCGACCCGGCCCTGCGCGGTCGGCTCCTGTGGAGCGCCGCCGCGCTGATCATGCTCTGGCCCCTGCTGGTGGCGACCGAATTCAAGCCCTGGCTGCTGGTCGAGGCCGACAGCCTGCGCGCGAGCAAGGCCTTCCTGGCCAGCTTCTGGCCGCTGGCGCACGACCCGGCCTTCCTGCTCATGGTCGCGCAGGAAACCTGGCGCACGGTGGCGATGGCGACGGCCGGCGTGGCGCTGGGCTGGCTGCTGGCGGCGCCACTGGCATTGCTGGCGACCTCGGCGCTGTCGATCTCGGCACTGGGCGGACGCATGGCGCTGCTGCCGTTCTGGCTGCGCCTGGCGGTGCGCCTGCTGCTGGCCGTGCTGCGCAGCATTCCCGAACTGGTCTGGGCGCTGGTGTTCGTGCGCGTGGTGGGACTGGGCCCGACGGCGGGCGTGTTTGCCATCGCGCTGACCTACGCCGGCATGCTCGGCAAGGTCTATGCCGAGATCCTGGAAAGCGGCGAGGCCCATGCCGCGAGTTCGCTGCTGCGCAACGGCTGCGGCCGGATCCAGGCCTTCTTCTACGGCCTGCTTCCGAGTTGCGCCGCCGAGCTGAGCTCCTACACCGTTTACCGCTGGGAATGCGCGATCCGCAGCTCGGTCGTGCTCGGGCTGGTCGGCGCCGGCGGCCTTGGCCAGCAGCTCGACAACTCGATGAAGATGTTCGCCGGCTCAGAGGTCGCGACCATGCTGCTGGTCTTCATCCTGCTCGTCGCGCTGGCCGACCGGGTCAGCGCCTGGCTCAGGAAGGAGCTCGGATGAGCGGCAGCAGCAAACCCCAGGCGGCCAATCCGCCCTACCGCCTGCCGCCACGCCAGCGCGAATCCCGGCTGCGTGGCTGGGACTTCACGGCCCTGCTGATGCTGTTGGTGGCGGCGAGCTTTGTCTCGCTGGACCTGCAATGGGCGCAGTTCCTGTCCCGGGATGCGATGCAGCGCATGGGCGGCTTCGTGGCCGAGTTCTACCCGCCCGACATGTCGCCGAACTTCCTGCGCAAGCTCGCGCTGGGCGCCTGGGAGACGCTGGCAATGTCGGCGCTCGGCACGCTGCTAGCAGCAGCAGCCGGCCTGGCGCTGGCGCTGCCAGCAGCACGCCTGCACGAGGGCGACAGCGCGCGCACGCGTGGAATGGCGCGCCTGCTGCTCAATGCGCTGCGCTCGATCCCCGAGCTGGTCTGGGCCACCCTGCTGCTGGTCTCGGCCGGGCTGGGGCCATTCGCCGGCACGCTGGCGCTCGCGCTGCACACCAGCGGAGTGCTGGGCCGCCTGTTCGCCGAGGCGCTGGAAAACGCCCCGCCCGGACCTGCCGCCGCGCTGCGCATCCAGGGTGTGGGCGAAGGACGCATCCTGCTCTGGGCCACGCTGCCGCAGGTGCTGCCTCAGCTGCTGAGCTACACCCTGTACCGCTGGGAGAACAATATCCGCGCCGCCGCCGTGCTGGGCGTGGTCGGCGCCGGCGGACTGGGCCAGCTGCTGTCCTTCCACCTAGGACTGTTCCACATGCCCAAGACCGCGACCATACTGCTGGCGATGCTCGCGCTGGTGCTGCTGGTCGACGCCGCCAGCCTGCTGGCGCGGCGGGCCATGACGCGCTGATGCGCGGGTAGGGGCTGCAGCAAGGCGCCACACAGCCCAGCCCCTTTCAGCCCCTCAGCCCCTGGCGCGCTCGCGCAGGAAGCCGACCACCGCAGCCTGATCGCCGGCAAAGACGATCCGGTCCGCCTTGCTCTCGCGCTGGAAGGCGTACATCGGGTCGTAGTACTCGCGCAGCAGGCCCGCGATCCAGTCGCGGTGCAGCTCGACCGCGCCGCTCTCGCGCTGCTGGCCAAGCGCCTGGCGCATGATGGCATCGAGCCGCTGGTAGCGCTCGCCGCCCAGGCGCTTGACGATGCCGGCCAGGCTTTTGAGCAGCTGCTCGGCGTATCGATCGAAGCCGGCCTCCTCCCCGTGCAGCGCCACATGGTCGCCAAGCTGGCTCACCACATAGTCGCGCAGGATGCGCTCGACCCGGTTGTCGAAGCTGTCCTCCAGCCAGACCAGTGGCGCGCGCTGCATCGCGCTGTGCAGCTCCATCGGCAGCGAGCAGCTGCCGATCGCGCGACTCTCGTCCTCGACCACGAAATGCTCGATGCCGGCGGCGCGTTTTTTCAGGATGTCGATCGCGATCTGGTTCTCGAACACGATATTGGTCGGCTGCGGCGTGCTGCGCTTGCCGAAGGCCGAGCCGCGGTGGTTGGCCCAGCCCTCGAGGTCGATCGAGTTGTCCAGCTGCAGGATCACGTCGGTCTTGCCGGTGCCCGTCATGCCGCCGACGACGGTCAGGGGGCATTGCTCGGCGGCCTGGGCGATGGTCTCGATCAGGAAGTGGCGCATCGCCTTGTAGCCGCCGACCACGAGCGGATAGTCGATGCCAGCCTCCTCGCGCAGCCAGCGCTGCACCGTCTGCGAGCGCAGGCCGCCGCGGAAGCAGTACAGCACCCCGTCCGGGTGCTGGCGCGCGAACTCGGACCAGGCCGCCATGCGCTGCGCCTTGATCTTGCCCGATACCAGCTGGTGTCCGAGCTTGATCGCCGCCTCCTGGCCGTGCTTCTTGTAGCAGGTGCCGACCTTGGCGCGCTCCTCGTCGCTCATCAGCGGCAGGCTGACCGCGTTCGGGAAGGCGCCGAGCGCGAACTCGACCGGCGCGCGCATGTCCATCATCGGTGCGTCGCGCAGGAACAGCGCGCGGTAATCAGTGACGTTGTCGGCCATCAGATCACCTCGACCGCGTGCTCGCCGCGCGCGACCATGTCGCCGATCGGCGCGAGCTGCAGGCCCAGCTCGGCCGCCACGGCCAGGAACTCGGCCTCGCCCTCGGGCGAAACGGCCAGCAGCAGGCCGCCGCTGGTCTGCGGGTCGCACAGCAGCTGCTTCTGCTGCTCGCTGATGGTCGCGATCTTGTGCCCGTAGCTGTCGAAGTTGCGCAGCGTGCCGCCCGGCACGCAACCCTCGGCCAGGTAATGCTCGACGCCGGGCAGGCGCGGCACCGCGTCGTAGGCCAGGCGCGCAGTCAGGCCGGCGCCTTCGGCCATTTCGACCAGGTGGCCCAGCAGGCCGAAGCCGGTGACGTCGGTCATCGCCTTGACGCCGGCGAGCTTGCCGAAGCGCGCGCCCGGCTTGTTGAGCGTGCACATCCAGTCGCGCGCCAGGCCCACGTCCTGCGGGCGCAGCTTGGACTTCTTCTCGGCCGTGGTCAGGATGCCGATGCCCAGCGGCTTGCTCAGGTAGAGCTTGCAGCCCGAGGTCGCGGTGTCGTTGCGCTTCATGTGGCGCTTCTCGACGATGCCGGTCACCGCCAGGCCGAAGATCGGCTCGGGCGCGTCGATCGAATGGCCGCCGGCGAGCGGAATGCCGGCCTCGTCGCAGACCGCGCGTCCGCCGCGCACCACCTCGCGCGCCACCTCGGGCGGCAGCAGGTTGACCGGCCAGCCCAGGATGGCGATGGCCATCAGCGGGTCGCCGCCCATGGCATAGATGTCGCTGATCGCGTTGGTCGCGGCGATGCGGCCGAAGTCATACGGATCGTCGACGATAGGCATGAAGAAGTCGGTGGTCGAGACGACGCCGCGCTCCTCGTCGATCGCGTAGACCGCGGCGTCGTCCTTGGACGCATTGCCGACCCACAGCTTGGGGTCGAGGTTCTGCGCGCCGCTGCCGGCCAGGATGACGTCGAGCACCTGGGGCGAAATCTTGCAGCCGCAACCGGCGCCGTGGCTGTACTGGGTAAGGCGGATGGGCTCGCTCATCTTGTGATTCTCTTGCAGGGGGTGAAACAGTAAACCTTTGAATATAAGGCCTGCGGGCGCTTGCCGCTCGAAATGGATCTGCTTGCCCAACTGCTCCAGGGCTGGAGCCTGAGAGTTTTTGGCAGCCGATGGCACTTTACGCGCCACCTTGCACGGCCTAGACTGCCCTGATAGACCAAGCAAGAAGATCAGCACGCATGCAGGGGCGAACCGCTTCGGTGCGAGGGAGGGGAAACATGAAGGATTTCGGGGCTGCGATGCAGCAAGCACTGCAGGCACGCGGGCAGGCTGACATCGATCTGGTACGCGCGCTGGCACAGACAGGCGCCAGCGCGGTGGACAAGGCGCTGGAGCTCGCGCGTGGCGCGGCTGACCTGCTGCTGGCGAACGGTCAACTGCAGACCGATGCCAGGCTGGCCGAGGCGCAGGCGGGCACGATTGCGATGAAGAAGGCTGCAGCGGCCGGGGTCGTTGCCGGCACGGCTGCTGTCGCCACGGGCGTGGCGGCAGAAAAGGGCTTCAGCTATGTCAGCCGCCGGTATGACCAGATCACGAAGGACGCCTTGCTGGACGCGGGCGATCAGGTGCAGCGGCAGTTCCTGCCGCAGCGCGCCGCCGGCGAGCCCTGCCTGCCCTGCCTGGATCAAAGCTCGGCCTTGGCGCGCCGGCTGCGCATCGAGAAGCGCCAGCGACTCATCCTGCACGGCGAGCGCAGCGCCGACCCGGCCGTGCGCGAAACCGCTAGGCGGCTCAAGGAAGACATGCACGCCGTCGAGCTGGCACGGCTGTCGGACAACAGCTACGCGCAGTACGACCCGAAGGCCGGGCCACAGCAGAAGAAGCCGCCGGAGCCATGGCAGGCCATGACGCCGGACCAGATCAAGGATGCCGGCCTGAGCCCCAGGCTGGTCAACGATTCAAAGGCCGTAGTCTATAAGCTGCCACCGGATTTTCCATTTGACCCCAAGACGGTGGTTGCATTCCGCGGCACGACCAGCGAGGCCGAGGACATCCTGACCGACCACGACCAGGCGCTCGGACTTGAGACCGAACAGTACAAGGCGGCAACCAACCTCGGCAGGCAACTGCAACGCAAAATTCCAAGCGCCGAGGTCACCGGCCACTCGCTCGGCGGCGGCAAGGCGCAGGCGGCTGGCGTCGCCGGCGGACTCAAGGGAAGCATGTTCAATGCGGCTGGGTTGCACCCCAAGACGGCTGGCATGCTGCCGCAGGAACTTGCGACCCACGCGAGTCGCTTCCAGCAATACCGCGCCGAAAGCGAAACCGGCGGCGACCCGCTGACCAGCCTCCAGAATTCACTCGCGCAGCAGCAAAAGCTCTACGACCGCACACAAGGCCTGCAGTCAATCGCGCGCGCCAACCAGTGGGCGTTCAATGAGCTCGGCATCCAGGATCCGCTGGCGCTGCTGCCGAAGTCGGCACAGGAACTCGCGCGCGGCCTGGCCGGCCGCGTCCTGAATGTCACGCCGCAGGAGGCGCTGCGCAACCTCGACTACAGCAGCGGCCGGTGGTATATCCCGCCAGCGCTAGGCGAAGTGCGCGGCATCGCCAGCAAGACCGCGCAGGGCCGCGACACGCCGGTCGAGCAGCAGCATGGCATCGGCGGCGTGATCCACGGCCTGGAGACGCGCAAGGCCGGCGACATCAACCGGCTGCTGGCTGGCACCGGCCAGCCCGGACCGGCGAGCGACTACATAGGGCCGACCCGGGCCTAGCGAGGACATCATGAACGCATTACGCAAGCACCTCATGCAACTCGGAAGCCTTCTGCTGGCTTTCTGCTGCCTGCTCACCCCCATCACAGGACTTGCCATGATCACGACCGACAAGGTATTCGCCGACCCGCAGGTCGCACAGCTGGCCAGCGCCGCGCAGGAGGGCGACCTCGACCGAATCCAGCAACTGATCAAGGCCGGCGCACCGGTCAAGTACGTTGGGCGCGAAGGCATGACGGTGACGCACTACGCGCTGCGAGCGCGGCGCAACGCGCCGCAGGTGATGGAGATGCTGCTGAAGGCTGGCGCCGATCCGGTCTCGATGCTCTCCAGCGGCAAGACCGTTCCGCACTATGCCGTAGCGCGCAACCATGCTGATCCCGAGGTGGTCAAGGTGCTGCTGGCGCACGGCATCGGGCCGAACTGGTTTCCGCCCAGCGGCATCTATCACGACCGCTCAATGCTGCAGGCGGCCATCATGGGCCGGAACCTGCCAGTCATCAAGCTGCTGGTCGAGCGCGGCGCCGACCTCAACTACGTCGACCCATTTGACGGTTCGGCCTTGCACCTCGCGCTCGACGGCATCGACTTCTACATTCCGGCCTACCTGGTCGAAGCGGGAATCAACCTCAAGCTGTTAAACAACACCTCGCCCGAGATCAAGAATCCGCGGGCGATCAAGCAAACAGCGATCGAGTACTTCTGCGAAACCGAGGGTGGGAAACGCGGTCACAACCCCGATCCCGAAACCGCCGACGGCTGGCGTCGTTTCACCGCTGCGCTGGCCAAGCGCGGCGTGACCATGCCTTGCGGGCTGTGAATCTGCTGGAGACTGGCCGGCTTGTGACCTGAGGAATCAGATCCAACTCTCCCCCAGCGTCTCGACCTGCTGCAGCACCAGCTCGACCGCCTCCTCGGCCTGATCCGGCGGGTATTTGTACTTGCGCAGCACGCGCTTGACCATCAGGCGCAGCGTGGCGCGCACGCTCTCGCGCTGCGCCCAGTCCACGCTGATGTTCTTCTTCAGGTTCTCGGTCAGCTCGTGGGCGATCTTCTTGAGCGTCTCGTCGGTCAGCTCGTTCACCGCCGACTCGTTGTTGGCCAGCGCGTCGTAGAACTTGACCTCGTCGTCCGACAGCCCGAGCTGCTCGCCCCGGCTGGCAGCCAGCTTGAACTTGCGCGCCATCTCGACCAGTTCCTCCATCACCTGCGCGGTCTCGATGCTGCGGTTCTGGTATCGAGTGATGACGCTGCTCAAGAGGTCGCTGAACTTCTTCTGCTGCACCACGTTGGTGGCGAACTTGGACTTGATCTCGCCTTCGAGCAGGCGCTCCAGCAACTCGACGGCCAGGTTCTTTTCCGGCAAGTTCTGCACCTGGGCCAGGAACTCCTCATCCAGCAGCCCGATATTGGGTTTCTCCAGCCCGACGGCGTCGAAGATGTCGACCACCGATTCGCTGACTACCGCCTGGTTGATGATCTGTCGGATCGCCTGGTCGCGCTGTTCTTCGGTCTTCTTCTGCTGGCTGATGTCGCGCTTGGTCAGGATGACCTTGACCGCCTGCAGGAATGCCACCTCGTCGCGCACCGCCTTGGCCTCGTCGAGCGTGCAGCACAGGCTGAACGCCTTGCTCATGGCCAGCGCCGCATCGGCAAAACGCTTCTTGCCGTCGCGCTTGGTGTCCTGGCCTTCCGACTGCAGGCCCAGCACATGGTTGGCGGCACCGGCCAGCGTCCTGTGGCCGCCAGTCTTGAAGCCGCTGTAGTCGAAGCCGTGCAGCATGGCGCGGAGTACGTCGATCTTTTCCAGCAGAACAGACAGCGCCTCGTGGGCATCCACCGTCGGCCTGCCCCGACCTTTGCTGGCGGTGTACTCCTTCATCGCGGCTTTGAGCTCATTGCCGATGCCGATGTAGTCCACCACCAGGCCACCCTGCTTGTCGCGGAAGACGCGGTTGACGCGGGCGATGGCCTGCATCAGGTTGTGGCCCTTCATCGGCTTGTCCACGTACATGGTGTGGACGCAGGGCGCGTCGAAGCCGGTCAGCCACATGTCGCGCACGATCACCAGGCGCAGCGGGTCGGCCGGGTCCTTGAAGCGCTGCTCCAGCCGCTTCTTGACCTGGCTGCCATAGATGTGCGGGCGTAGCAGCGCCTTGTCGGACGCGCTGCCGGTCATGACGATCTTGATCGCGCCTTTCTCGGGGTCGTCGCTGTGCCAGTCGGGGCGCAGCTTGACGATCTCGTTGTAGAGGTGGACGCAGATATCGCGGCTCATGGTCACGACCATGGCCTTGCCGTCCTGGGCCTGATTGCGTTCCTCGAAGTGCGCGACCAAGTCGGCCGCGACGCTGGCCACGCGCGGCTCGGCGCCCACCACCTTCTCCAGCGCGGCCCAGCGGCTCTTGAGCTGGGCCTGGGTGCGTTCTTCCTCGTCCTCGGCGAGCTCGTCCACCTCATCGTCGAGCTCGGACAGATCGGCCTCTTTGAGGCTGAGCTTGGCCAGCCGGCTCTCGTAGTAGATGGCGACCGTGGCGCCGTCCTCCTTGGCCTGCTGCATGTCGTAGACATGGATGTAGTCGCCGAACACGGCGCGGGTGTCGCGGTCGGTGCTGGACACCGGCGTGCCGGTGAAGGCGACGAAGGTGGCGTGCGGCAGCGCGTCGCGCAGGTGCTGGGCGTAGCCGGCCTGGTAGCGGGTCTGGTATTCGGGCGGGGCGAATTCGGCCGTGGCGGCTGCATGGGCGTGTTCGCCGTCGCTGCTGGCAATGGCTCCGAAGCTGGCGGCGCTGGCCCCCGACAGCTTGCGGGTCTTGAGCCTGGCCTCGAAGCCGTACTGGGTGCGGTGGGCCTCGTCGGCGATGACGACGATGTTGCGCCGGTCGGACAGGACCGGAAACAGGTCCTCGTCCTCGCCGGGCGTGAACTTCTGGATGGTGGCGAACACGATGCCGCCCGATGGCCGGTTGCTCAGCAACTGGCGCAGCTCCTGGCGGGTGCTGGCCTGCACTGGGGTCTCGCGCAGCAGGTCCTGCGCCAGGCTGAAGACGCCAAAGAGCTGGCCGTCCAGGTCGTTGCGGTCGGTGATGACGACGATGGTAGGGTTGGCCATCGCCGGCTCCTGCATCACGCGCGCGGCAAAGCAGGTCATGGTGATGCTCTTGCCGCTGCCCTGCGTGTGCCAGACCACGCCGCCCTTGCCCTGCATCTGGGCCGGGCTGTCGGGGCGGGAGGCGGCCACCACATGCTCGATGGCGGCTCGCACCGCGTGGTACTGGTGGTAGCCGGCGATCTTCTTGACCAGTTGGCCGTCGTCCTCGAACAGCACGAAGTAGCGCAGGTAGTCCAGCAGGTAAGTCGGTGCCAGGGCGCCGCGCACCAGGGTCTGCAGCTCGTTGAACTCGCCCAGCGGATCCAGGTTGACGCCGTCGATGGTGCGCCACTGCAGGAAGCGCTCTGCGTTGGCCGACAGCGACCCCATGCGCGCCTCGGTGCCGTCCGAGACCACCAGAACCTCGTTGTACTGGAACACGTCGGGGATCTGCTCCTTGTAGGTCTGGATCTGGTCGAAGGCGCGCCAGATGTCGGCTGCCTCGTCGGCGGGATTCTTGAGCTCGATCAGCACCAGCGGCAGGCCGTTGAGGAACAGGATGATGTCGGGCCGGCGCGTGTGGTGCGCGCCCTTGATGG
Source organism: Pseudomonadota bacterium (assembly GCA_039805805.1). Lineage (GTDB taxonomy): Bacteria > Pseudomonadota > Gammaproteobacteria > Burkholderiales > Burkholderiaceae_C > Malikia. The sequence goes on from JBDLTM010000033.1 coordinate 13,308, forward strand.
AG
>JBDLTM010000034.1:0-13287 GCA_039805805.1 Pseudomonadota bacterium
GATCAGCTGCAGGATCTGCGGTGTCTTGTCGACGTAGTAATAATCCTCCTCGCGGATCTTGGCGAAGGTCTGGATGCCGATCGGCAGCTTCTTGCGGGGCAGGGCAGCAATCATGGGCGGGCTCACATCGCGTAGTCGTCGCCGTGGCCGGCCATGGCCTTGTTGATGAGGTCGCGGCTGAGACGGTCGCTGAGGAATTCGGCGAACTTGTAGACGAAGTTGCGCAGGTAGGCGCCGCGCTTGAAGGCCACGCGCGCGACGTTGCTGCCGAACAGGTAGGCAGCCGGGCGCGCGACCAGGTCGGGGCTGCGCTCGTCGCCCTGCATCGCCATCTCGGCCACGATGCCCACGCCCATGCCGAGCTTGACGTAGGTCTTGATGACGTCGGAGTCGATCGCGTCGAGCACGATGTTGGGCGTCAATTGGCGCTGCGCGAAAGCCTGGTCGATGCGGGTGCGGCCGGTGAAGGTGGGGTGGTAGGTGATGAGGGGCTGGCGGGCCAGGTCTTCGAGGCTGATGCGGTCCTTGTCGAGCAGCGGGTGGCCCTGCGGTAGCACCAGCACATGCTGCCAGTCGTAGCAGGGCAGGGTGACGAGCTCCTCGTACTGGCCGAGCGATTCGGTGGCGATGCCGATCTCGGCCGATTCGTCGATCAGCATGCGCGCGACCTGGTCGGGCGAGCCCTGGTGCAGGCTGATGCCGACCTTGGGGTAGGCGATGCGCAGCTTGGCCACCGGGGTCGGCAGCACGTAGCGCGCCTGGGTGTGGGTGGTGGCGATGCTGAGGTTGCCGCTGTCCTGGGCCGAGAACTGCTCGCCGATGCGCTTGAGGTTGTTGACCTCGCGCAGGATGACGTCGATGCTCTTGAGCACATGCTGGCCCGGCTCGGTGACGCGCTTGATGCGCTTGCCGTGGCGCGAGAAGATTTCGACGCCGAGCTCGTCCTCGAGCTCGATGATGGCCTTGGAGACGCCGGGCTGCGAGGTGTGCAGCGCCTTGGCGGCCTCGGTCAGGTTGAGGTTGCGGCGCACGGCCTCCTGGACGAAGCGGAACTGGTGCAGGTTCATGCCGTGGCAGGGGGGGCTGGTTCGAGGGCGAGCTGGGCCAGCAGCGCGGTCAGGCGCGGCTGTTCGCCGGCGGTGGGCAGCAGCTGGAAGCTGACGGCTGGATGATCCAGGCGCAGCTGCTGCATCAGTTGCGGCAGGTCCTCGCGCGCGTGCTTGCCCATGCCGAAGAACAGCGGCAGCACGCGCACTTCGGTGGCGCCGGCGGCGATGGCCTGCGCGGCGGCTTCGGGCAGCTCGGGCGTGCAGAGCTCGAGGTAGGCGCAGGCCACGTGGGTGTCGGGCGCCTGGGCGCGCACGGCAGTGGCGACGGCCTCGACCGGGGCGCGCCAGAGCGGGTCGCGCGAGCCGTGGGCGAAGATCAGGATGGCGAGCATGGAGGTGTTGTCCAGGTTGGGGGCAGGCTAGCGGCGCAGCACCAGCCAGCCGAAGGCGCCCAGCGAGACCAGCGAGTAGAGCAGCGAGGGCGCTGCGGCGACGAACCAGGGGGTCCAGGCGCGCAGGTTGCCGATGTAGCCGAACACGTTGCTGAGCAGGAAGAAGCTGATGCCGAGCATGACGCCGAGGAAGACGTAGCCGGCCACGCCGCCGGAGCGGAAGTGCAGGTAGGCAAAGGGCAGCGCGAGCACGACCATGACCAGGCAGCTCAGGGGGTAGAAGAGCTTGCGCCAGAACTCGATCTCGTAGCGCTGGGCGCTCTGGCCGTTGGCTTGCAGGTGGCGCACATAGCGGAACAGGTCGAGCGTGGCCATGCGCTCGGGCTTGAGCAAGGCGACCGAGATCATCTCGGCGCTCAGGCCTGTGGGCCAGCTCAGCTGCGCCAGCGTATCGCGGCGGACATGGGCCCGGCTGGCCTGGGTCTCGAACTGTTGGCGCTCGACCTGTTCGAGCTGCCAGGCCTCGCGTCCGACCCGGCCGCGATCGGCCTTTAGGGTGCTGCGCAGGCCACCGTCGCTGCCGAATTCGAAGATGCTGACCTGCTGCAGCCGGCCGTCCACGTCCAGCGCGCCGACGTTGACCGAGAACTGGCTGTCGCCATGGCGCTCCTTGAGCCAGGCGCCGGTGCGGCCCAGGCTGGTGCGGCCCTGGTAGTAGGCCTTGAGCTGCTGCCCCTGCTGGCTGGCGAATGGCGCCAGGTAGTCGCCGACCGCGAAGGTCAGCAGGACGAAGGCCGAGCCCAGCGCGAGCAGGGTGCGCAGCGCGCGCCAGGGACCGAGGCCGCTGGTGCGCAGGATGGTGAACTCGGAGCTTTGCGCCAGCCGGACCAGCACGAAGACGGTCCCGATCAGCACCGCGATCGGCAGCAGTTCGTACAGGCGGGTGGGCAGCTGCAGCGCGATGTAGGCCAGCGCTTGGGGCAGGCCGTAGACGCGTTCGGTGTCCAGCGGCGAGACGCGGCCGAGCGAGGAGAGCTCGTCGACCAGGTCGAAGAAGGAGAACAGGGCCAGGAAGGCCAGCAGCACGAACAGGACGGCGACCAGGATCTCGCCGTAGATCAGGCGGCGCAGGGTTTTCATGCGGGGGCTCCTGCGAGGCTGCCGGGCTGAGGCTTGCGCGGCCACCAGCGCCAGTTGTAGTGGCGCTTGGCCAGCCAGGCGCAGCTGAGCGCGAACACGCCGCCGTGCACCGCCAGCATGTAGCCGAGCCAGTGGAACTTGCCGGCCGCGATCCAGTTGCTGCCGAGGTTGACCAGGTTGAAGTAGAGCACGAAGCTGAACAGCAGGAAGACCAGGTTGCCGCTGCGCCCGGCGCGCGGGTTGGAAACCGAGACGGCCACCGCGATCAGTACGAAGTTGAACGCGGTCAGCGCCATGCCGATGCGCCAGGACAGCTCGCCCTGGGCCGCACGGTCGGGCTGCTCGAGCAGCGCGGCGGTGGCGACGGCCTTGAGCTTGCCGGCCTGGCCGGAGGGACCGCCCTTGCTGCTGATGAGGAGGGCGTAGCGGTCGAATTCGCTCACGCGCAGCTGGGCGCCGGCCTGGCCGGCTGCGGGCAGTTCGAGCCGCTGGCCATCTTCGAGCAGCAGGAACTGGCCCCGGTCGGTCCACTCGATGCGGCCGGCGCGCGCGGTGGTGATGGTCTCGCCACCGTCGGGATGCTTGTCGGCGATGAAGACGTTGCGCCCTTCCTTGCCGCCGGTGCTGTCGCGGTCGATGAAGAAGACGCGCTGGCCGCCGGCCGATTCGATGAACTGGCCCGGGCTGACGCGCTCGAGGTCGCCGCGCTGCTCGTAGCGCACGCGCAGCAGTTCGGTCTGTTCGTTGGCCCAGGGCCAGGCAAAGGTGACCAGCAGCGCCACGGCCAGCAGGATAGGCCAGGCAAAGCGCAGGATGGGGCGCAGGAAGTCGACCAGCCCGCGCCCGGCTGAGAACCAGATGAACATCTCGCTGTCGGCGTACATGCGCGACAGGGTCGAGACGATGGCCACGAACAGCGCGATGGTGAGCACGATCGGCATCTGCGCCATCACGGTGTAGGTGAGCACCAGCAGGATTTCCTGCGGGTTGACGCTGCCCTTGCTGGCCAGGCCCAGGGTGCGTATGAGCAGCATGGTCAGCACGATGGTGAACAGCACCAGCAGGTTGGCGCCGAAGCTGCGCGCGAGCTCTCGCCTGATAGAGGAATGGAATAACATCGGCTGGATTCTTACTAGAACCGCCATTATGAACTTCGAACTCAAGTCCGTGAGCCTGGCCCAGGTGGCCGAATGAAGCGGACGGCTTCCTGGTGCTGGCTTGGAGTCCTTGCAGTTGCCGGCTTTTTTATTCGATGTACAATAAATAATGTTTACGGTCATCGAAACGCCAACATTCCAGAAGCAGGCTGACAAGTTGTGGTCGAAAGATGAGCGACATGCTTTCATCGACTGGATTGCTGCCCATCCGCAGGCGGGTGACGTGATTCCAGGGGCTGACGGCGCACGCAAGGTGCGCTGGGCAGTCCATGGCAAAGGAAAGCGCGGTGGTGCTCGGGTGATCTACTTCAACCTGAGCGAGGACGAACTGGTCTTGCTGGTGGCGGTTTATGCCAAGTCCGAGCAGTCCAATATGTTGCCCAACGATATTTCTAGGAGCTGAACCATGAACATCAAGCGTATCGATATCGAGAAGGTTGCCAAGGCGATCGAAGCTGATGCTGGCGAGGCCTTGCCGGATCTGCGTCAGTCGTTGGCAGAGGCCAAGGCTGGCCTGCAGGCGAGGGTGCATACGCCCGAGCAGATCACGGCCCGTCGTGGCCGTCCGCCCAAGACCACCCACAAACAGCCTGTTACGCTGCGCATGGATCCAGAGGCGCTGGCAGCATGGCGAGCCAGTGGCAAGGGCTGGCAGACGCGTGCTGCCCAGGTGCTGGCTGACTGGCTCAAGACCCACTCGCCGGCCTGAGTGGATGCAATCGAAACTATTTCCCGGAAGCATTTGACCCTATGAACTTCGAACTCAAGTCCGTGAGCCTGGCCCAGGTGGCCGAATGGGATGTCGACGCGCTGCTGGTGCTGTGTGCCGACGAGGTGCTGGCGGCCAGCCGCCACGCGCAGGACCCGGTCAGCGTCTGGGTGCAGTCCGCGATCGCGGCCAGGGACCTGGAGCCGGGCGCGGGCAAGCTGCTGCAGTCCTACGCCCTGCCGGGCGTGACGGCGCGCCGCCTGGTGTTTGCCCGCGCGGGCGACGGATCGGCCGCGCAGGCGCGCAAGGCCACTGTCGCCGCGATGGGCGCGATCAAGGGCACGCGGACGGCCCGGCTGGGGGTCTACGCCGGCTCGCTGGGCGTGGCGGCGGTCAATGCGGTGGTCCAGGCGGTGGCCGATGCGAGCTATGTCTACACCGCGACCAAGTCCAAGGGCGAGGGCCGCAGCCTCCGCCATGTCGATGTCGGCGTGACCGACGCGGGCGCGGTGCGCTCGGGCTTCGAGCTGGGCTGCGCGACGGTGCGCGGCGTCGAGCTGGCGCGCGAGTGGGCGAACCGCCCGGCCAACCATGCCACGCCGACGCTGCTGGCCGAGGCTGCGCAGCAGCTGGCCAGGAAGTCGCGCCTGAGCTGCGAGGTGCTGGGCCCGGAGCAGGTGGCCGAGCTGGGCATGGGCGCCTTCATGGCGGTGGCGCAGGGTTCCGAGCAGCCGCTGCGCTTCATCGTGCTGAAGTACCAGGGCGCGGCCAAGTCCGAGGCGCCGGTGGTGCTGGTGGGCAAGGGCATCACCTTTGACACCGGCGGCATCTCGATCAAGCCGGCCCCCGAGATGGACGAGATGAAGTTCGACATGGGCGGCGCGGCCAGCGTGCTGGGCACCTTTGCCGCGCTGGCCGAGTGCAAGCCGGCGCTCAACGTGGTCGGCCTGATCCCGGCCTGCGAGAACATGCCCAGCGGGCGCGCGGTCAAGCCGGGCGACGTGGTGACCAGCATGAGCGGCCAGACCATCGAGGTGCTCAACACCGACGCCGAGGGCCGGCTGATTTTGTGCGACGCGCTGACCTACGCGCAGCGCTTCGAGCCGCGCGCGCTGATCGACATTGCGACGCTGACGGGCGCCTGCGTGATCGCGCTGGGCGGCGTGCGTGCCGGCATGTTTGCCAACCGCGACGAGCTGGCCGCGCAGCTGCAGGATGCGGGCAACGCGGCGCAGGACCTGTGCTGGCGCATGCCGCTGGACGACGACTACGCCGAGGGCCTGAAGTCGAACTTCGCCGACATGGGCAACGTCGGCGGGCGCCAGGCCGGCGTGGTGACGGCGGCCAAGTTCCTGCAGAAGTTTGTCCAGGACGACCAGCCCTGGGCGCACCTGGACATTGCGGGCGTGGCCTGGAAGAGCGGCGCGGCCAAGGGCGGAACCGGACGCCCGGTGGCGCTGCTGTTGCAGTACCTGGTCGACGAGGCCGCGCGCATTGCCGCCGAGCAGCCGGCGCGGATCGAGACCACGGCCATCGCGCCGGCCAGGCCCTTGCTGAAGAAGGCGCAAAAGTCTGACAAGGGTGGCAAGACCACCAAGCCGGTCAAGGCCGAGAAGGCCGGCAAGTCGGCTGAAAAGAGCGCCAAGGTGGCCAAGTCCGGGAAGAAGGCTTGAGCATGGCGGCTGCGCCGGAGGTGGCCTTCCACTTCAACGTCGCCGATCCGCTGCGCTACCTGTGCCGCCTGCTGCGCAAGGTGAACCAGGCCGGCATGAGCGCGCTGGTCTGCGTGCCACCCGGGCTGGCGCAGGAGCTGGACCAGGCGCTGTGGACTTTCGCAGCCGAGGAGTTCATCCCGCACGCGAGCTGGTCGGCCGAGGAGCTGGTGCAGGCGCGCACGCCGATCCTGATCGCCGACCATGCGGCGCACTGGCCGGGCGCGCAGGTGCTGGTCAACGCGCTGCCGCTGGCCGAGCTGCCGCCGGGCTACGAGGGCTACGGGCGGGTGGTCGAGATCGTGGGGCTGGACGACGAGTCCCGCGCCGCTGCCCGCGGGCGCTGGCGTGCCTACACGGCGCTCGGGTATCCGATCAAGCGTCATGACGTGGGCTCGGTGACTGCCTGAGTCACATACTGCTTCACATATAGTCCGGCCCGGACAGGGCCGTGCCGGCTGGCTTGGCCGGCTCGGGCAGCGAGGCGATCAGGCAGTCGGTGGTCAGGATCAGAGAAGCGATCGAGGCCGCGTTCTGCAGCGCGAGCCGGGTGACCTTGGCCGGGTCGACCACGCCCATCTGCAGCAGGTCGCCGTACTGGCGCGTGGCGGCGTTGTAGCCCTGGGCTGGCTCGCTGGCCTGGTCGACCTTGTCGAGCACGACCGAGGGTTCGTCGCCGGCGTTGCTGACGATGCGGCGCAGGGGTTCCTCGAGCGCGCGCGCGATCAGGCGGATGCCCGAGGTCTCGTCGAGCGTGCGGCCTTCGAGCTGTTGCAGAACATGCCGCGCGCGCAGCAGCGCCACGCCGCCGCCCGGCACTATGCCTTCCTCGACCGCGGCGCGGGTGGCGTGCAGCGCGTCCTCGACCCGGACCTTGCGCTCCTTGAGCTCGGTCTCGGTCGCGGCGCCGACCTTGATGAGAGCGACGCCGCCGGCGAGCTTGGCGGCGCGTTCCTCGAGCTTCTCGCGGTCGTAGCTGCTGGTGGCGGCTTCGCGCTCCTGGCGGATCTGGGCGATGCGCTGCCGGATGGCGGCCGGATCGCCGGCGCCGCCGATCAGCGTGCTGCCGTCCTTGCCGATCTCGGCCCGGCGCGCGTGGCCCAGGTCGGACAGCTGGACCTTGGCCAGCGGCAGGCCCAGCTCGTCGCTGACGAGCTGGCCGCCGGTCAGGATGGCGAGGTCCTGCATCATCGCACGGCGCCGGTCGCCGAAGCCTGGCGACTTGACCGCGCAGGCCTTGAGCGAGCCGCGCAGGCTGTTGATGACGAGCGCGGCCAGGGTGTCGTTGTCGACCTCCTCGGCGATCACCAGCAGCGGCCGGCCGGCCTGCACCACCTGCTCGAGCAGCGGCAGCAGGTCCTTGAGCGAGCCGAGCCGGCCGTCGCACAGCAGGATGGCGACGTCCTCGTGCACGGCGGACTGGCGCTCGGCGTTGTTGATGAAGTAGGGCGAGAGCCAGCCGCGGTCGAACTGAAGGCCTTCGACGACTTCGAGCACGCTCTCGAGGCCGGAGCCGTCCTCGATGGCGATCGCGCCTTCGCGCCCGACCTTGTCGATGGCGCTGGCGAGCAGTTCGCCGATCGAGGCGTCGTTGTTGGCCGAGATGGCCGCGACATGGGCGATCTCCTGCGAAGTGGCGCAGGGCCTGGCCATGGCCTTGAGCTCGGCGACGATGGCGGCGATCGCCAGCTCCATGCCGCGCTTGAGCTCCATCGGGTTCATGCCGCCGGCCAGGTAGCGCAGGCCTTCATGGATCATGCTGTGCGCGAGCACGGTGGCGGTGGTGGTGCCGTCGCCGGCCATCTCGGAGGTGCGGGCGGCGACTTCCCGCAGCAGCTGCGCGCCCATGTTCTCGAAGCGGTCCTCGAGCTCGATCGCCTTGGCCACCAGCACGCCGGAGTTGACGATCTGGGGCGGTCCGAAGTCGCGCTCGAGGATGACGGTGCGCCCGCGCGGGCCCAGCGTGACCTTGACCGCCTCGGCCAGTGCGTCGACGCCGCGCCGGATCTTGTCGCGCGCACCGTCGTGAAAGATGATTTGCTTGGCTGCCATCAGCCCCTCCCTGTCTGGTTTTGGGTCCTATCTTGGCGCTGACGGGCGCCGCGAGTCAAGCCATTGCTGGCGAGTGGCTGCTCCCGCGGCTAAACTGGACCCATGGTGGGCAAGGATCTTGATCGGGGCGGGCTGGAGGCGGCGCGCGGGAGCGTGGCGTGAAGGGCCAGTCTTTCCTTCGCCGGCTGGGCTTTGCGCTGGCCGGCCTGAAGCTGGCGCTGCGCCGCGAGCGCAGCCTTCGCAGCCATGTGCTGGCGCTGCTCGCCGTCCTGCTGACCTTGCTGCTCACCGGGGCTCCGGCCGTCTGGTGGGCGCTGCTGGGGCTGGCTGGCGGCCTGGTGCTGGTGGCCGAGCTGTGCAACAGCGCTCTGGAGACGCTGGCCGACCATCTGCACCCGGAGCAGCACCTCGAGATCGGCGCTGCCAAGGACATTGCCGCGGCGGCGGTGCTGGTGGCCAGTGCGGTGGCGCTGGGGCTGGGACTGGCTTTCCTGTGGGGCTGGGTGCTGGATTGAGCTCATCTGCGCAGGGAGGTTCGCATCGCGGTCCAGAGCAGGCGCAGCTTCTCGGCCTGGCTGCGGCGCACGGCGAAGAAGACGTCGGCTGCGGCGCAGGCCTCGGCGCATTCGGCCTGGCTGTCCGACCAGGCGGGTGCATGTAGGCAGCCGACCGGCGTGCTGGCCAGCAGCAGTTGCCAGTCAGGACTCAGCTGGCTCCACTCGGACAGGCTGCGGGGCCGGGCACCGAACCAGCTGCGACGCCCCTGGAGCACATCGAGCCAGCTGCCGTATCGAGCCAGCGGGCTGGCGCCGCCCAGCTCGGCGTCGACCGGGCAGCGCAGGTTCTGCTCGCGCAGCTGCCCGCTGCCGGCGTCTTGTCCGGTGATGACCTGGCGGCTTTGCCAGCGCCACGGCAGGCCGCGTGCCCGCCGGATCGCGCTATCGGCCAGCAGCCAGGGCAGCAGCAGCAGGCACAGCGACAGCGCCATGCCCCGGGACAGCCAGCCTGTCCGCGGCGGCGAGCGCTGGCTCAGGTCCAGCAGCAGCCCCTCCGAGGCGGGCAGCACGGTGCGCACGGACCACTGCAGGTGCTGGACCTGCCGTCCCCGGACGATGGCCTGATCGAGCTCGAGTCCGGCGCCGACATAGCTGTGCGGCAGCACCAGGCTGTCTCGGACAAGGCTGTCGGCCGAGACCACGATGTCGCGGCTCAGCACCGTGAACGGGCCGATCCTGGCGCCTGCGCAGACCATGCAGGCCGGACCCACCAGCACCGGGCCCTGGATGATGGCGCCTTCCTGCACCAGCGCGTCGGGGCTCTGGGCGCCCCAGGGCTGGCGCAGCCAGGACGCGGGGACCTCGGCCAGGTGCCGGCCTTGCAAGATGCGGCGCTGGGCCTGCAGCAATTCGGCCGCGTTGCGCGCGGCGATGCATTGGCCTGGCTCGAGCCGGTGCAGCGTCGGCTGGTGCTGGGCAAGCATGGCGCCCAGCGCGGCTTCGTCTTCCTGCCCGCAAAGCCGGCTCAGGTGAGCGGGTCCCGTGCGGGCCCAGCCGCTCCAGGCCAGGCCGGACGGATCGCTGCGGAGCATCAGCAAGCCCTCGCCCGTGGCCAGGATGGCCAGCGCGTCGGCGGCGATCCAGCGGTCGGCGTGTCCGATCAGCACGGCCGGCGCCGCCTCGAGGCCGAACATGCGCAGGATGCCGTAGGGGGCCTTGGCGTCCCTGGCCAGGTGCCAGCGCAGGCTCAGTCCCCAGCGCTCGCCGTTGCCGAGCAGGCGGCGCAATGCCTCGGGCCTGGCGCTGACCACCAGCTCTACCGCGCGGATGCCGGCGCAGGCGAGCTGTGCCAGCGCATGTTCGATGAAGCTGCAGTGGCCCAGCGGCAGCAGGGCAGCCGGGTAGTCCGGCGGGCCAGGGATGTCGGCAGCGGCGGTGGCCGTGGCGAACAGCACGGTGCGCAGCGGCGGCGATGCCGTGGGGTGAGGCCGGCTCGTCATGGCGCGCACAGGTGGGCTGCGCAGTGCAGGTGGAGCAGGCGGCGCAGCCGGGGACTCGGGTTGAGCAGGCGCAGCCGGTTGCCCCGGTCGTGCAAGGCCTGCCCGAGCAGCAGCATCAGCGCCACCCAGGCGCTGTCGATGTCGGTGCAGCCGGCGAGGTCGATCGTGGCGTCGCCTGGCTGTTCGAGCAATTCCGCGCAGGCCCGGCGAAGCGGCGCCAGGTTGCCGGCGCGCCAGGCCCCGCGCAGCTTCAGCTGGCCAGGGCCCTCGCTGCGGCAGGCCTCGGCGCATTCGTAGTCCTGCTCGTCGGCCGCGCCCCAGCGTTGCCACAGCATCAGCGGCAACACCCTCACCAGCAGCAGCCGCAGCAGGGCCAGGCCGTCGTGCAGGTAGCGACGGTACAGCTGGGGCTCCTGCTGGATGCGCCAGAGCCATTCGAGGCCGCAGTCCTGCATCCAGCGCGGCGCGCGCGCCACCCGGCCCGCGACGAAGTTGATCACCGCGCCGAGATGGCTGACCACGGGCGGATCGAGCACATCCAGGTTGCGGCGGATCCATTCCTGGCCCTTGGCCGCGCCGAGCGAGACCAGCAGCAGGTCGGCTCCGCTGTGGTTGATGCAGTCGATCAGGTCGGCGCGGCTCATCTCGTCGACGCTGCCCATGCCGGGGTAGAGGTAGCCGGTCGGGATCATGCCGGATGGCCCGTCGCCGATGGCCAGGCAGGCGTCCTGGCCGACGCCGCGCTGGCCTCCGAACAGGAACACCTTCCAGCGCGCCTGGGCCTGGCTGCGCAAATGCTCGAACAGCCCCGATCCGCTGACCCGTCCGGGCAAGGGGATGCCGAGCAGGCGCGCGATCCAGACCAGCGGCATGCCGTCGGCCAGGCTCAGGTCGCTCTGGCAGACCGATTCGCGGAACAGCGCGTTGCTCTGGCTGGCAACGATGAAGTTGAGGTTGGGCGTCGAGAGGAAGCAGCGCTGGCGGCGGCTGCGCGCCTGTTCCAGCTGCCGGGCGGCCTGGTCCATGTCCAGCGCATCGACCGGCAGGCCGAGGATGCAATGGACGGGGCGGTTGAAGTCGGTCACGGGCGCTGCCTCGCGGTCTCAGTACGCGCCCTTGCCCTTGACGACGGCCGGCAAGGTCCTGGCGAGCAGCTTGACGTCGGTGCTGATCGAGCGCTGCCGGATGTAGTCGATGTCCATCTCGACCTGCTGCGGGAACGGGATCTCCGAGCGCCCGTTGACCTGCCAGAAGCAGGTCAGCCCCGGGGTCACGGTCAGGCGCTCGCGCTCCTGCAGGCTGTAGCGCTCGACCTCGCTGACCAGCGGCGGGCGGGGACCGACCAGGCTCATGTCGCCCGTCAGCACGCACCACAGCTGCGGCAACTCGTCGATGCTGGTGCGCCGGATGAAACGCCCGATGGGCGTGACGCGGGGGTCCCGCCTCATCTTGAAGGTCACGCCCTGCTCGCCATGCTGGTTCTCGGCCAGCAGCCTGGCGCGGACGGCCTCAGCGTCGACGCACATGGAGCGGAACTTGGGGAAGGCGAACAAGCTGCCCTGGCGTCCGACGCGCTGCTGCCAGAACAGCACCGGCCCGCGGTCGTGCAGCTTGATGACCAGCGCCACGATGAGGAGCAGTGGCAGCAGCGCCAGCATGGCCGACAGCGTCAACAGGATGTCGATGCAGCGCTTGAGCAGGCCGAGCTTGCGCGTCGACCACCACCAGACCAGGCGCGCGCGCCGGGCATGCAGCCGCTTGATCAGGGGCGGCTTGAGCTGGGGCGGCGTGGAATGTTTCATGGCTGTCTTTATCGTTTGATGGATGAGATTGAAAATTTTTCTGTCATGGAATATGTGTCGTATTTGTCAAATGCTAGACTGGCAGCCCTGTCGCCATGCAGAACCAAGAAACCCTTTCCATCCGGCCCCAGCTGGCAGCAGATCCCCTGCGCGTGCTGGTGGCTGACGACATCGCGGCGTCGCGGCTGGCCCTGTGCGAACTGCTCAGGCAGCTGGGACATGAGCCGGTGGGGGTTGACAGCGGCCACTCGGTGCTGGAGCAGGTCGAAGCGCAACCGCCCGATCTGGTGCTGCTGGATTTGCTGATGCCCGGCCTCGATGGCTTCGAGGTGGCGCGGCGCCTGCGCCGGCAGAGCCGCCAGCACTGGATGCCGGTGATCGTGACCTCGTCGCTCGAAGGCGAGGAGCATCTGATCCAGGCGCTGGCGTGCGGCGCCGACGACTACCTGGTGCGGCCGGTGAGCCCCGCCATGCTCGAGGCCAAGCTGCGCCATTACGCCCGCGTGCTGGGCCTGCAGTCTGGCCTCGCCGCCCTGGCCCGCAGACAGCGCGCGATCCATGACAACATCCTCGATGCGGTGATCACGTTGGGGACGGATGGCCTGATCGAGCAGGGCAATCTGGCGGCAGGGCGCCTGTTCGGGCGGCCTGGGCAGGATCTGGCCGGCCGGCATTGCGAGCCGGTACTGGGCCAGCCGCTGCGGGCATTGCTGGCCCAGCGCGAACTGGAATTGCGGCGCGGCGACGGGACGCTGTTTCCTGCCGAGCTGGCCTTGAGCGATTGGCGCGAGCATGGCCAGGTCCAGTACACGCTGGTGATCCGCGACCTGACCGGGCAGCGCCATGTCGCGCGCATGAAGGACGAGTTCCTGGCCACGGTCAGCCATGAGCTGCGCACCCCGCTGACCTCGGTGCTCGGGGCGCTGGGGCTGCTGGCCTCGGGGGCAGTCGGCGCTCTGCCCGAGGCGGCCGAACGCTTGACCGAGGTGGCGCGGCGCAACGGCGAGCGGCTGGGCCGGCTGATCGATGATCTGCTCGACCTGACCAAGCTCGAGGGCCAGCAGATGGCTTTGCGGCTTCGCACGACGCCGCTGGACGACTTGCTGCGGGAGGCGATCCAGGCCAACCAGGCGTATGCGCAGCGCGCCGGCGTCGAGCTCGGCTTGACGCTCCGGGCCGGCAGTCCGCCGGTGCGAGTGGACGGGGACCGCTTCCTGCAGGTGATGGCGAACCTGCTGTCCAACGCGGTCAAGCATTCGGCTGCCGGTGGCAGGGTCA
>JBDLTM010000035.1:0-13057 GCA_039805805.1 Pseudomonadota bacterium
CCGCCAGCCTCACGCCGGTCAGCATGTAGGGGAGCACCGAGGGCAGCAGGATGGTGGTCAGGATCTTCCATTCCGACAGGTTGAGCACGCGGGCCACGTTGAGGTAGTCCTGGGGCACTCGCTGCACGCCGACCGCGGTGTTGATGACCATCGGCCAGATCGAGCAGATGAAGATGGTCCAGATCGCGGCCGGATTGGCGCCCTTGAACACCAGCAGGCCGATCGGCAGCCAGGCCAGCGGCGAGACCGGGCGCAGCAGGCTGATCAGGGGGTTGAACATGCGCCCGAGCAGCGCCGAGCGCCCGAGCGCGAAACCGGCCGGTATGCCGACCGCTGCTGCCAGGCCGAAGCCCAGCGCCACGCGCTCGAGAGAAGCCAGCAGGTTCCAGCCCAGGCCCTGGTCGTTCGGGCCGTTGCGGTAGAACGGGTCGCTGAACAGCTCGACCGCCTGGCGCCAGGTCTCGAGCGGTCCCGGGATGCTGCTGCCGCTCGACTGCGACACCAGCATCCAGAGCAGCACCAGCAGTCCCAGGCCGGACAGCGGCGGCAGCAGCCGGAGCGCCAGTCCGGCACCGTGGCCGAGCCAGTCGCGCGCCGGCTGGAGGCGCGCCGGGGCCGCGTCGGATGTCGCCGCCGCCCTCGGGCTGGGCAGGCCGACAGATGAGCAAGCCGAGCCGGTCTCGGCGACCGAAGCTTTGAGCGGGGAATGGAAGACTGCGCTGACCATGATGAGGCTCCTCGGTGCGGTGGAATGGCTTCAGGCCTTGATCTTGAAGGAGTCCGCGTACTGCCTGGGGTTCTTGCCGTCCCAGACCACGCCGTCGATCAGCTTGCTGCTGCGCATCTCGCCCTTGGGCAGCGCGGCCTTGGCGGCCGTCGCGGCCTGCTTGTAGAGCTCGACCTGGTTGATCTGTCTGGCCACGGCCAGATAGTCGGGGTGCTCCTTGATCAGGCCCCAGCGCTTGTGCTGGGTCAGGAACCACATGCCGTCGCTCAGGTAGGGGAAGTTGGCGGCTCCGTCCTGGTAGAACTTCATGTGGTTGGGGTCGTCCCAGGACTTGCCCATGCCGTCCTGGTAGCGACCCAGGATGCGCTGGTTGATCGCATCGACGCTGGTGTTGACATAGCTCTTGCCGGCAATCGTCTCGGCCATCCGGTTCTTGTTCGACAGGCTGGCATCGATCCACTGGCCTGCCTCGATGATGGCAGCGGTCACTGCCCGCGCGGTGTTGGGATGCCTCCTGGCGAAGTCAGCGGTCGTGCCCAGCACCTTCTCGGGGTGGTCCTTCCAGATCTCCTGGCTGGTGGCAGCCGTCACGCCTATGCCATCGATGATCGCGCGGTGGTTCCACGGCTCGCCGACGCAGAAGCCGTCCATGTTGCCGATCCGCATGTTGGCGACCATCTGCGGCGGCGGCACCGTGATGACCTTGGCGCCCTGGAACGGGTCGATGCCATGTGCGGCCAGCCAGTAGTAGAGCCACATCGCGTGCGTGCCGGTCGGGAAGGTCTGCGCGAAGGTGTATTCGCGCGGCTCGGCTGCCATCAGCCTGGCCAGGCCGGCGCCGTTGATCGCCCCCTTGTCGGCCAGCTTCCTGGACAGCGTGATGGCCTGGCCGTTCTGGTTCAGGTTCATCAGCACCGCCATCTCCTTCCGGGGGCCGCCGATGCCGAGATGCACGCCATAGACCAGGCCGTACAGCACATGGGCGAAGTCGAGCTCGCCGTTGACCAGCTTGTCGCGCACGCCGGCCCAGCTCGACTCCTTGGTCGGGATGATCTTGACCCCGTGCTTCTGGTCCAGACCCAGCACGCTGGCCATCACCACGCTGGCGCAGTCGGTCAGCGGAATGAAGCCGATTCGCACCTCCTTCTTTTCTGGTGCATCGGAGCCGGCGGCATGCACCAGGGAGCGCAGCGCGGGCGAGATGCCCGCGGCTCCCACGGCGGTGGCTTGCAGCACGCTGCGGCGGCTCAGCGGACGGTTGGCGAGATCGATCATGGCAACACTCCTGTAGGCAAGAAAAACAAGAAGGACGTCCGCATGCTGCTGGTCGGCGGCCTGGCCGCGACGGCAGATGGGGACGTCCTTGTCCGGTTTGACCGCTGGCACCCGTCCTTGGGTGACTTCGGCCGTTCGACCTTCCTTGGTCTTGAAATCTCTGAAGCAGGATGCGTGCCAGCTTTCAGCCCAGCAGCTCGATCACGTCCAGC
The DNA here is from genome assembly GCA_039805805.1 of Pseudomonadota bacterium. Taxonomy (GTDB): domain Bacteria; phylum Pseudomonadota; class Gammaproteobacteria; order Burkholderiales; family Burkholderiaceae_C; genus Malikia. The sequence continues at coordinate 2,215 of JBDLTM010000035.1, forward strand.
ATGCGCTGCGCGACCTCGTGCAGCCGCAGGCCCTTGTCCATCGCGGTCTTGCGCAGTCGGGCATAGGCCTCGGGCTCGCTCAGGCCCTGGCGCTGCATCAGCAGGCCCTTGGCCCGCTCGATGGTCTTGCGCTGCTTCAGTTCGGTGCGCGCGCTGTCGAGCTCGGCGCGCAGGGCCTGCTCGTGCTCGAAGCGCGCCAGCGCCACGTCCAGGATCGGGCGAATGCGCTCGGCTTCCAGTCCGGCGACGATGTAGGCGGTGACGCCAGCGGCCACCGCGTCGCGCACCCGCGAGGTGTCGCTGTCGTTGGTGAACAGCACGATCGGGCGTGGCGCCTCGCGCGTGGCCATCACCACATGCTCGAGCGCGTCGCGCGCCTCGCTCTCGGCGTCGACGATCACCAGATCGGGGTGCAGCTGCGCCAGCCGCTCGGTCAGGAAGGGGTCGGCCGGCAGCACCGCGACCAGGTTGTAGCCGTTCTCCAGCAGGCCGATGCGCAGCGCGCGCGAGCGCTCGGCCTGCTGCAGCGCCGCCAGGTCGTCCTCATCCCTGATGTCGAGCTCGGGCGCGACGACGACGATGCGCAGCGATTCGCTCATGCCGGCATGCCGTTTCGCGAGCTGCCCGCGGGACCGTTGCCCGCCAGCCAGGCCGCCGCCGTGCGCAGCACTGTCTCGACGGCGCCGGGCGCCAGCCGGCTGGTCTGCGCCAGTTCCGCTGCTTCGCGGCTGGAGAGCTGCTGCGCTTGTCGCTGCTCCAGTGCTTGCAGCGTTTCCTGCAGCAGGCCGCGCTCGACCTCGCGCAGCTCGTTCATGCGCCGGCTGCAGCCGCGAAACCAGATCTCGCCCATGGCCGTGTCCAGCGGCGCCTGATCCGGGTGGTCGGCCAGCTGCTGGCGCAAGGCCTCCAGCTCGACCTGGGTCTCGAGCTGCAGGCTTTCCTTGAGGCGCTGGCGTGCGCCAGGACTGGCTTGGCAGATGAATGCAGAGGCGCAGCGCTGCTGAGTCTCGATCAGCCTGGCCAGCTGCTGCCAGACCCTTGCGTCATGGCAGCCCGAGGCGAACAGGCCTGCGCCGCGGCCGCGCTCCTGTCCGCTGTATTCCTTGCACCACATCAGATGCACCAGGGTCGAGACTTGCTGTCCCAGTTCCGGATCGCTGCAGGCCTGGCCTGTTGTCTCGACCAGCACGAGTAGCCGGGCAATCAGGTCGCAGTAGGCCTCGAACATCTGTTCGCGCGAACAGCGCAGCAGCCGCAACTCGCTGCGCATCGCTGCGAGGTCGGCCAGGCCAGGCGAATTCATCAGGCCCAGGCCGATCTGCCTCTGCCGTAGCATCTCGGGCGTGCTCGCGCCGGGTGCGGTTTCGAGTTCGCGCAGTTGCTCGCGTAATGCCTGCTCCGCCTCGGTGCTGAATCGGATCTGCTCGCTCAGAGCCGCCAAATAGCTTTCTGTCATCGTGCCGAGAAGCAGCTGAGCGAGACCGCGTTCTCGTTGCAGCTCGTCGATCAAGTCGGTGCAGGACTGCACCAGCTTGATGCAGAAAAGATCCCTTTCCAGTGCCTGGGCCTGCGGTTGGCGCAAGGTTGCCAGATGACCCATCTCCAGCCTCATGCTTGTTTCCCCCGGTTGCGACAAAACTGTCGGTTTTGAACAGCAAGATCCGGGCCAGTCCTGCGCTTACACTCGCCGCATGCTGATACTGGGAATCGAATCCTCCTGCGACGAGACCGGCGTGGCGCTGGTCGATGCCAGTGGCGCAGGCACGCCGCGCCTGCTCGGCCACGCGCTGCACAGCCAGATCGAGATGCACCAGGCCTACGGCGGCGTGGTGCCCGAGCTGGCCAGCCGAGACCATATCCGGCGCGTGCTGCCGCTGACGGAGGCGGCGCTGGCGCAGGCCGGCCTGGGGCTGGGCGCTGTCGACCTGGTCGCCTACACGCGCGGTCCCGGCCTGGCCGGCGCGCTGCTGGTCGGCGCCGGCGTCGCCTGCGCGATCGCCGCCGCGCTTGACAAGCCCACGCTGGGCGTGCACCACCTCGAAGGCCATCTGCTGTCGCCCTTCCTGAGCGCCGACCCGCCCGAATTCCCCTTCATCGCGCTGCTGGTCTCGGGCGGCCACACCCAGCTGATGCGGGTCGACGGGGTGGGGCGCTACGATCTGCTCGGCGAAACCATCGACGACGCCGCCGGCGAGGCCTTCGACAAGTCGGCCAAGCTGCTCGGCCTGGGCTACCCCGGCGGCCCCGCGCTGTCGCGCCTGGCGCAGCAGGGCGACCCCGAGGCCTTCAAGCTGCCGCGTCCGCTGCTGCACAGCGGCGACCTCGACTTCTCGTTTGCCGGGCTCAAGACCGCAGTGCTGACCCAGGCCAGGAAGCTCGGCGAAGAGCTGTCCGCGCGCAAGGCCGACCTGGCCGCGTCGACCCAGGCCGCGATCGTCGAGGTGCTGGTCAGGAAATCCATCGCCGCGCTCAAGCAGTCCGGCCTCAGGCGGCTGGTCGTTGCCGGCGGCGTCGGCGCCAACGCCTTGCTGCGCGAGCAGCTGAACGAGGCCTGCGCCAGGCGCGGCTGGCGTGTCCACTATCCCGAGCTGCACCTGTGCACCGACAATGGCGCCATGATCGCGCTGGCCGCCGGCCTGCGGGTGCAGGCCGGCCTGGCCGATTCCGCCGGCCCCGGCTATGCCTTCGACGTCAGGCCGCGCTGGCCGCTGGCCGAGATCTGAAAACCAAACGGAGAACCGATGAACCAGATGACCTCCCGCCGCGACACCCTGCAGGCGATCGCCGCGCTGCTCGGCGCTGCGGCGCTGCCAGTGCTGGCCGCCGCTCCTGCCGGCGCGCCGATCCGCATCGCGCTGATCGAGAGCCTGTCGGGTCCGATCGCCAACACCGGCGAGGCGGTGCACCGCAACCTCGTGCTGGCCACCGAGCGCGTCAATGCGCGCGGCGGCGTGCGCATCGGCCAGTCGGCGCGTCCGCTGGCCGTCGAGCGCTATGACAGCAAGGGCCAGATCGAGGAGGCGATCGCCGCGCTGCGCTCGGCGATCGACGCCGGCATCCGCATCGTCGCCCAGGGCAACTCGTCGGCGGTCGCCGGCGCGCTGGTCGAGGCCATCGCCAGGCACAACGAGCGCAACCCGGCGCAGCAGGTGGTGTTCCTGAACTACTCGGCGGTCGATCCCGCGCTGACCAACGAGCGCTGCAGCTTCTGGCATTTCCGCTTCGACGCCCATGCCGACATGCGAATGGCGGCGCTGATGGACGTGCTCAAGTCCGACCGCGCCGTCGGCAGCGTCTACCTGATCGGACAGGACTACAGCTTCGGCCAGCAGGTGCTGCGCGAGGCCAGGCGACAGCTCGGCATCAAGCGCCCCGACGTGAAAATCGTCGGCGAGGAGCTGCACCCGATGGCACGCGTCAAGGACTTCCTGCCCTACGCAAGCAAGATCAAGGCCAGCGGCGCACAGGCCGTCATCACCGGCAACTGGGGCAACGACCTCACGCTGCTGGTCAAGGCCGCGCGCGAGGTCGGCTACGAGGGCAAGTTCTACACCTTCTACGGCAACGCGCTCGGCGCGCCGGCGGCGATCGGCGAGGCCGGCGTCGGCAAGGTGCTTGCGGTGGCCGAGTGGTTCCCGAACGCGCCGGGCCCCGAAGCCCGTGCCTTCTACGAGTCCTTCCGCAAGCGCTTCCCCAAGCCAGAGGACGACTATGTTCACCTGCGCATGCAGCTCATGATCGAGGCGCTGGCGCAGGCGGTCGAGCGTGCCGCCCAGGGCGGCCGGGAGATGCCGACGGCGCTGGCCATCGCGCGCGCGCTCGAGCAGGCCGACGTCAGGCTGGGCGGGCAGTCGCTGCAGATGCGCGCCGGCGACCACCAGGCGCAGCAGCCGCTGATGGTGGCGGTGATGGATCGCAAGGGTGCGAAGGGCGTGGCCTTCGACGTCGAGGGCTCGGGCTACGGTTTCCGCGTCGTCAGGCAGCTCAAGGCCGAGGAGGCCTCGCACGCGCACAGCTGCCGCATGGTTCGACCCTGAGCCAGCCTGGACTGCGCGGCCGGGTCGGGCTATAATGCCCTGCTGTCCGCCAGTTCCGGCGGGCTTCATCACGCCCGTTGCGGCAAGGCCTGGGCAGTCCAGCGCCAAGCTGCGGCGGGATGCAAGTCACAGAAGGAAACCCAAATGATCTCTCGCGAAAACAAGGCGCAAGTCATCGCCGCCAACGCCCGTGCTGCCAACGACACCGGTAGCCCGGAAGTCCAGGTCGCCATCATGACCGCCCGCATCAACGAGCTGACCCCGCACTTCAAGACCCACGCCAAGGACCACCACGGTCGTCGCGGTCTGCTCAAGCTGGTCAGCCGCCGCCGCAAGCTGCTGGACTACCTGAAGGCCAAGGACGCTGACCGCTACGTCGCACTGATCCAGAAGCTGGGCCTGCGCAAGTAATCCTGCATCAGCCTTGCTGAAACGAAACGCCTGGGTAGCCTAGCCACTCAGGCGTTTTGCGCTTTTTTCAACCCGATTCATCCAGGGGTTGCGTCTTTTCAGAGCGAAGCTGTGTCATTCCGCCGGGGCTCGGGGCCCCGAGTCCCGCCGGAATGGCATCGTGTTCTGAATGGCCGGCTCCGTCATCCGGCACCACCGCGTGCCACCCATCCCAGGAGTTAGCATGAGCCTGTTCAACAAAGTCACCAAGACCTTCCAGTGGGGTCAACATACCGTCCGCATGGAGACCGGCGAGATCGCGCGCCAGGCCAGCGGCGCCGTGCTGCTCGACATGGACGGCACCGTCGTGCTCGCCACCGTCGTCGCCAAGCAGGAAGCCAAGGCCGGCCAGGACTTCTTCCCGCTGACCGTCGACTACATCGAGAAGAGCTACGCCGCCGGCAAGATCCCGGGCAGCTTCTTCAAGCGCGAAGGCCGTCCGTCCGAGCTCGAGACCCTGACCAGCCGCCTGATCGACCGCCCGATCCGTCCGCTGTTCCCGGAAGGCTTCTTCAATGAAGTCCAGGTCGTCATCCACACGCTGTCGCTCAACCCCGAGGTCGATGCCGACATCGCCGCCATGATCGCCACCAGCGCCGCGCTGGCCGTCTCCGGCATCCCGTTCAACGGCCCGATCGGCGCCGCCCGCGTCGGCTACGTCAACGGCGAGTACGTGCTCAACCCGGGCCAGACTGCGCGCAAGAACAGCCAGATGGACCTGGTCGTCGCCGGCACTGAAGCCGCCGTGCTGATGGTCGAGTCCGAGGCGCAGCAGCTGTCCGAGGAAGTCATGCTCGGCGCCGTCGTGTTCGGCCACGAGCAGGGCAATGTCGCTATTCAAGCGATCAACGAACTCGTGCGCGAGGCTGGCAAGGCCGAGTGGACCTGGCAGGCTCCGGCAGAGGACGAAGTGCTGCTCGCCCGCGTCGAGGCGCTGGGCCGCGACAAGCTGGTCGCAGCCTACCAGATCCGCAACAAGCAGGCCCGCACCCAGGCCTGCCGCGTCGCCTACGCCGAAGTCATGACCGGCCTCAAGGCCGAGGGCGTCGAGTTCGACGGCGTCAAGGTCGAAGGCCTGCTGTTCAACATCGAGGCTGCCATCGTGCGCGGACAGATCCTCGCCGGCGAGCCGCGCATCGACGGCCGCGACACCCGCACCGTGCGTCCGATCGAGATCCGCAACAGCGTGCTGCCGCGCACCCACGGCTCGGCCCTGTTCACCCGCGGCGAGACCCAGGCCCTGGTCGTCGCGACGCTGGGCACCGACCGCGACGCGCAGAAGATCGACGCGCTCGCCGGCGAGTACGACGACCGCTTCATGCTGCACTACAACATGCCGCCCTTCGCCACCGGCGAGACCGGCCGCGTCGGCAGCCCGAAGCGCCGCGAGATCGGCCACGGCCGCCTGGCCAAGCGCGCCCTGGTCGCCGCGCTGCCGAGCAAGGAGGAGTTCCCCTATACCCTGCGCGTGGTGTCCGAGATCACCGAGTCCAACGGCTCCTCGTCGATGGCTTCGGTCTGCGGCGGCTGCCTGGCGCTGATGGACGCCGGCGTGCCGATGAAGGCGCACGTGGCCGGCATCGCCATGGGCCTGATCAAGGAAGGCAACCGCTTCGCGGTGCTGACCGACATCCTGGGTGACGAGGATCACCTCGGCGACATGGACTTCAAGGTCGCCGGCACCACCAACGGTGTGACTGCGCTGCAGATGGACATCAAGATCCAGGGCATCACCAAGGAGATCATGCAGGTCGCGCTGGCGCAGGCCAAGGAAGCTCGCCTTCACATCCTGGGCAAGATGCAGGAAGCGATGGGCGAGGCCAAGACCGAGATCTCGGACTTCGCGCCGCGCCTCTACACCATGAAGATCAACCCGGAGAAGATCCGTGACGTGATCGGCAAGGGCGGCGCCACCATCCGAGCGCTGACCGAGGAGACCGGTACCCAGATCGACATCGCCGAGGACGGCACCATCACGATCGCCTCCAACGACGGCGCCAAGGCCGCCGAGGCCAAGCGCCGCATCGAGGAGATCACCGCCGAGGTCGAGGTCGGCAAGGTCTACGAAGGCCCGGTCACCAAGATCCTGGACTTCGGCGCCCTGATCAATCTGCTGCCGGGCAAGGACGGCCTGCTGCACATCAGCCAGATCGCGCACCAGCGCGTCGAGAAGGTCACCGACTTCCTCAAGGAAGGCCAGATCGTCAAGGTCAAGGTGCTCGAGACCGACGAGAAGGGCCGCGTCAAGCTGTCGATGAAGGCGCTGATCGACCGCGAGGAAGCGGCCGCCCAGCAGCAGCAGCAGTAAGCCGACCATGAAGGCCGTCGAGATCACCGCCTATGGCGCCCCGGAAGTCCTGCGGATCGCAGAGCGCGAGCGTCCGGTCCCGGGTGCCGGCGAGTTGCTGATCCGCGTCGCGGCGTCGGGCGTCAACCGCCCCGACGTGCTGCAGCGCCAGGGCAACTATCCGGTGCCACCGGGGGCTTCGGACATCCCCGGCCTCGAGGTCGCGGGCGAGATCGTCGGCGGTGATCTGGCGGCGCTGGCGGCCGAAGGCTTCAAGCTCGGCGACCGCGTCTGCGCGCTGGTCGCCGGCGGTGGCTATGCAGAGTACTGCGTCGCCCCGGTGGCGCAATGCCTGCCGGTGCCCAAGGGCTGGAGCGAGCTCGAGGCCGCCGGCCTGCCCGAGACCTTCTTCACCGTCTGGAGCAACGTCTTCGAGCGCGGCCATCTGCAGCCGGGCGAGACCCTGCTGGTGCAGGGCGGCTCGAGCGGCATCGGCGTGACGGCGATCCAGCTGGCCAAGGCGCGTGGCGCGACCGTCATCGTGACGGTCGGCAGCGCCGAGAAGGCGCAGGCCTGCCTGGCGCTGGGCGCCGACCACGCGATCCTCTACCGCGAGCAGGACTTCGTCGCCGAGGTCGCGCGCATCACCGAAGGCCGTGGCGTCGACGTCATCCTCGACATGGTCGCGGGCGACTACGTGGCGCGCGAGCTCGACTGCCTGGCCGAGGACGGCCGCCTGGTCATCATCGCGGTGCAGGGCGGCACCAAGGCCGAGGTCAACGCCGGCAAGGTGCTGCGCCGTCGCCTGACCATCACGGGATCGACCCTGCGTCCGCGTCCGCTGGCCTTCAAGGCGGCGATCGCCAGGTCGCTGCGCCATGCGGTGTGGCCGCTGGTCGAGCAGGGGCAGATCCGCCCCGTGGTCCACGCCGTGTTCCCGGCCGCGCAGGCGGCACGGGCCCATGCGCTTATGGAGTCCAACCAGCATGTCGGCAAGATCCTGCTCGACTGGACGGCTGACTGATCACGGTCATCAATCAATCTTCAAAATTAGCATGTCGAAGAAACTCATAGTCGGCAACTGGAAGATGAACGGCAGCCTCGCGGCCAACGCGGAGCTGCTGGCAGCCGTGCGCAACGGCAGCTCGGGCCGTGCCGCGGCTGACATCGCCTTCTGCGTGCCGGCTCCCTACCTGGCGCAGCTGCAGGCCGCGCTGGCCGGCTCCAGGCTGGACTGGGGTGCGCAGGACTGCTCCGAACACGAGGCGGGCGCCTACACCGGCGAGGTCAGTGCGGCCATGCTGCGCGAGTTCGGCTGCCGCTACGTGATCGTCGGCCATTCCGAGCGCCGCCAGTACCATGGCGAGAGCGACGATGTGGTGGCGAGCAAGGCGCAGCGAGCGCTGGCTGCCGGCGTCACGCCCATCGTGTGCGTCGGCGAAACACTGGCCGACCGCGAGGCTGGCCGCACCGAGTTCGTCGTCAAGCGCCAGCTGTCGGCGGTGATCCATGCCGTGGGCCATTGCTCCAGCGAGATCGTCGTGGCCTACGAGCCGGTCTGGGCCATCGGCACCGGGCTGACCGCGACACCCGAGCAGGCCCAATCGGTGCATGCGGTGCTGCGCGCTCAGCTGCGCGCTGCCAACGTGAACACATCGCACAACCGCATCCTCTACGGCGGCAGCATGAACGGCGGCAACGCGGCCGAGTTGCTCGCGCAGCCCGACATCGATGGCGGCCTGATCGGCGGCGCATCGCTCAAGGCCGACGAATTCCTTCAAATCATCGCCAGCTGTCCTGAAGCTGGAAACTGAAGCAAGCAAACATGAACATCCTCTTCAACCTCCTTCTCGTCGTCCAGGTCCTGTCCGCACTGGCCATGATCGGACTGATCCTGATGCAGCATGGCAAGGGCGCCGATGCCGGCGCTGCCTTCGGCGGCGGTGGCTCTGCCAGCCTGTTCGGTGCATCGGGCAGCGCGAACTTCCTGTCGCGCACCACGGCGGCTCTGGCGACAGTCTTCTTCGCCTGCACGCTCGCGCTGGCCTACTTCGGCAACGCGCGCCCGGCAGCAAGCAGCGGCAGCGTGCTCGAAACGACGGCTCCTGCCACTGCGCCGGCGGCGCCTGCGCAGGCGGCACCGGGACAGATTCCCGGCCAGTAAGACGCGAAAAAGGCCCGTAATGAGAAATTCGTTCGGGCCGGCCGGAAAAGCTGATTTTTCCAGCTACAATTCGTTTCGTTGATGCAGCGCGGCACCCACGGTGAAGCGATACAAGCTGCAGCAAGACCCAAGCCGACGTGGTGAAATTGGTAGACACGCTATCTTGAGGGGGTAGTGGCGAAAGCTGTGCGAGTTCGAGTCTCGCCGTCGGCACCAAGTATCAAAAAAGGGCGCGCAATGCGTCCGCGGAACAAGCAAATGGACATAGCGCAATACCTCCCGGTACTCTTGTTTGTTTTGGTGGGTCTGGCGGTAGGTGTGCTGCCGCAGGCTCTGGGCTACATCCTGGGTCCGAACCGCCCGGATGCTGCCAAAAACTCCCCCTACGAGTGCGGCTTCGAGGCTTTCGAAGACGCGCGCATGAAGTTCGATGTGCGCTACTACCTGGTCGCCATCCTCTTCATCCTGTTCGACCTTGAAATTGCATTCCTGGTGCCCTGGGCGGTTGCACTGACCGACATCGGCTCTTACGGCTTCTGGGCGGGCGTGGTGTTCCTGATCGACCTGCTGGTGGGCTTCGTCTACGCCTGGAAGATCGGCGCACTGGACTGGGAATAAGTCGCGCGGCAGCGCACTGGAGTAGAAATGATTGAAGGCGTCTTCAAGGAAGGCTTCATCACCACCAGCTATGACTCGGTGGTGAACTGGGCCAAGACCGGTTCGCTCTGGCCCATGACCTTCGGTCTGGCCTGCTGCGCAGTCGAAATGATGCATGCGGCGACCGCACGCTACGACATCTCGCGCTTCGGCGCCGAGGTGTTCCGGGCCAGCCCGCGCCAGTCCGATCTGATGATCGTGGCCGGCACGCTGTGCAACAAGATGGCGCCTGCACTGCGCAAGGTCTATGACCAGATGGCCGAGCCGCGCTGGGTGATCTCGATGGGCTCCTGCGCCAACGGCGGCGGCTACTATCACTACAGCTACTCGGTCGTGCGTGGCTGCGACCGCATCGTCCCGGTCGACGTCTACGTGCCGGGCTGCCCGCCTACGGCTGAAGCGCTGATCTACGGCATCATCCAGCTGCAGCAGAAGATCCGCCGCACCAACACCATCGCGCGCGCCTGAGCGCTGGAGAGATACTCCGATGACGAACGCAACCGAACAGGCTGTGGCGATCGCCCCCGAGGCGCTGCAGCAAACCGTCGCCGAGGTACTCGGCGCCAAGGCCAGGCAGATCAAGCTCGAGCATGGTGAAGTCACCGTGCTCGTCGCGCCTGAAGACTACCTCGAGGTCATGCAGCAGCTCCGCGACGCGCCGGGTTGCCGCTTCGACCAGATGCTCGATCTCTGCGGTCTCGACTATTCCGCTTACCGCGACGGCGCCTGGGAAGGCCAGCGCTTCGCGGTCGTGGTGCACCTGCTCTCGGTCGAGCTCAACCAGCGCCTGCGCGTGCGCGCCTTCTGCGCCAACGACGATTTCCCGGTGCTGCCCTCCATCTACCAGATCTGGTCGGTCGCCAACTGGTACGAGCGCGAGGCATTCGACCTCTACGGCATCGTGTTCGACGGCCACGAGGACCTGCGCCGCATCCTGACCGACTACGGCTTCATCGGCCACCCCTTCCGCAAGGACTTCCCCATGACCGGGCATGTCGAGATGCGCTACGACGCCGAGCGTCAGCGCGTCGTCTACGAGCCGGTTTCGATCGAGCTTCGCGAGATCACGCCGCGCATCATCCGCGAAGAGAACTACGGAGGCCTGCACTGAAGGGCGGTGCCCCCAAGGCGAAATCATGGCTGAAATCAAGAACTACACCCTCAACTTCGGTCCGCAGCACCCGGCCGCGCACGGCGTGCTGCGCCTGGTGCTCGAGCTCGACGGCGAGGTGGTGCAACGCGCCGACC
>JBDLTM010000036.1:0-12982 GCA_039805805.1 Pseudomonadota bacterium
CGGTTTCGCCCTCGGTGGCGGCTGCGAGCTGGCGATGATGTGCGACTTCATCATCGCGGCCGACAACGCCAGGTTCGGCCAGCCCGAGATCAAGCTCGCCGTGATCCCGGGCGCCGGCGGCACCCAGCGCCTGCCGCGCGCGGTCGGCAAGTCCAAGGCGATGGACATGGTGCTGACCGGCCGCATGATGGACGCGGCCGAAGCCGAGCGCGCCGGCCTGGTCTCGCGCGTGGTGCCGCTGGACAAGCTGATGGACGAGGCGCTGGGCGCCGCGCTGAGCATCTGCAACTACTCGCTGCCCAGCGTGATGGCGGGCAAGGAGGCGGTCAACCGCGCCTTCGAGGGGTCTTTGAGCGACGGCGTGATGTTCGAGCGCCGCCTGTTCCACTCGCTGTTCGCCACCGCCGACCAGAAGGAGGGCATGAGCGCCTTCGTCGAGAAGCGCGCGCCGGCCTTCCGCCATCTCTGATCGTTTCCGCTTGATCAGGCAGCGCCCTTCGGGCGCTGCTCCATACCTTTTAGGTATGATTTCATGTGGTTTTTATATAAGAATTGTCAAATTAAGGGTAATTCCTAGGTATGAATCTAGGGTAAACCCTTATGCGGCCCGGGCTCGATCAAGGATAAAGTCTTGACACTCTCATTCAACCATAAAGGTATCTCTGTGAATCATATTCTCAAGAAGACGGCGCTGGTGGCTGGTTTGGCATGTGCTGCTTTCGCTGCCCAGGCACAGCAGACCTACACGCTCAAGGTTCACCACTTCCTGAACACGAACTCGGTCCAGCACACCACCATGCTGAAGACCTGGTGCGACAACATCGCCAAGGATTCGGCCAACCGTCTGCAGTGCCAGATCTTCCCGTCGATGCAGCTCGGTGGCACTCCGGCGCAGCTGTACGATCAGGCGCGTGACGGCGTGGCTGACGTGGTCTGGACCCTGCCGGGCTACACCGCAGGCCGCTTCCCGAAGATGGAAGTCTTCGAGCTGCCCTTCATGATGACCAACGCAGAGGCCACCAGCCGCGCTGCATGGGATTACTACGAGAAGAACGCCAAGGAAGAGTTCAAGGACACCAAGATCCTGGCGGTCCACGTCCATGGTCCTGGCAACATCTTCACGGCCAAGAAGCAGATCCAGACCCTCGAAGACCTCAAGGGCCTCAAGCTGCGCGCCCCGACCCGCCTGACCACCAAGCTGCTCAGCAGCCTGGGCGCCACCCCGGTTGGCATGCCTGTTCCGGCCGTGCCTGACGCCCTGTCCAAGGGCGTGCTGGACGGCGCCGTGATTCCCTATCAGGTTGCACCCTCGATCAAGGTTGACGAACTGACCAAGTACACCGCCGAGACCGATCGCACCCAGCCTGCTCTCTACACCGCATTGTTCGTCCTGCCGATGAACAAGGCCAAGTACGACTCGCTCCCGCCGGAGCTGCAGAAGGTCATCGACAAGAACTCCGGCCGTGAGCTGTCGGCCTTCCTGGGCAAGACCCAGGCAGACGACGACATCCCGGGCAAGAAGAAGATGTTGGAAGCCAAGAACACCATCACCGTGATTCCGGCCACCGAGCTGGCCAAGTGGATCAAGGCCTCCAGCAACGTCGACGACGAGTGGATTGCCGAAGTGGGCAAGAAAGGCCTGGACGGCAACGCCCTGCTGGCCGATGCCAAGGCCCTGATCAAGAAGTACACCAAGTAACATTCTCCCTAGCCACAAAATGCACCACGGGGGAGCAGATTTCTTCCCTGTGGTGTTTTTTTTGGTGATTAAATAATCTGGAGTTCTATCGTGCGACTACTTAGTTGGTTGGCCAAGCTGTGCGCCGTTCTGGCCGGCTTGCTGCTGACAGTGATCACGCTGATCACATGCTACAACCTCATCACGCGCAACTTCTTTGGCGAATCCATGGTGGGCGCTTTCGAGTTGACCGCTGTCTCCACCGGCGCGGCGATCGCCTTGTTCATGCCGCTGGCGCAGGCGCGCCAGGGGCACATCATCGTCGACTTCTTCACCACTGGCCTGAGCGATGCCGCCAACGGCGTTCTCGATCGCATTGGCGCACTGGTGCTGGCCCTGGTCTTCGTCTTCCTGGCCTGGCGGGTTTCGGTTGGCGGCATCAACGCCTACGACGCCGGCTCCCAGACCATGCTGATGGGCTTCCCGGAGTGGATCGTCTACGCCGCGATGGTGCCTCCCTTCATCGTGACCGCATTGATTGCCCTATCGCAGGCTGCCGTCGGTTTTGAATCCCTGCTGAAAGAGGTCAATAAATGACTCCAATCCAACTCGCTGGCATCATTTTCGGAGCGATGCTGGTCTTCATGGCGGTCCGTTTCCCGATCGCCGTCAGCATGTTCCTGGCCGGTGCGACCGGCTACATCCTGCAGGCTGGCTGGATGCCATTCGCCAGCTTCATGAACACCCAGGCTTTCGCGCGCTTCGCGGGCTACGACCTGTCGGTGATCCCGCTGTTCATCCTGATGGGCTATTTCGCCACCAAGGGGGGCATCAGCAAGGACCTGTTCTCGTTTGCTGCTGCGGTCATGGGCCGCTTCAAGGGCGGCCTGGCCATGGCTTCCCTGCTGGCTTGTGCCTCCTTCGGCGCCATCAGCGGCTCTTCGGTGGCCACTGCCGCCACCATCACCGGTGTCGCGCTGCCCGAAATGAAGCGTCACGGCTATTCCGGTCGTCTGGCCACCGGCACGCTGGCTGCCGGCGGCACGCTCGGCATCCAGCTGCCGCCTTCCGTGGTCCTGGTCATCTATGCCATCCTGACCGAGCAGAACATCTCCAAGCTGTTCGCCGCCGCTGTAGTCCCGGGCCTGATCGCGATGTTTGGCTACATGCTGGCCGTGGCGATCTATGTCCGACTCGTTCCGGGCCAGGCCCCGGATGTCGATGACGTCCAGGAGCCGATGACCCTGGCCAAGGTCATGGGTGTGCTGCCGATCATCATCATCTTCTCGCTCGTCTTCGGCGGCATCTACGGCGGCTTCTTCACACCGACCGAAGGTGCGGCCGTGGGCGCTGCTTCGACTCTGCTGATCGCAGTGCTCAAGCGCGAGATGACCTTCTCCAAGCTCAAGGACTGTTTCCTGGGCACGGCAGCCAGCGCTGCGATGATCTTCCTGATCTTCATCGGTGCCGACACCATGAACGCCGCCCTTGCGATGACCCAGGTGCCCAACCAGCTCGCTGGCATCGTGGGTGGCTGGGATATCCCGCCGCTGATGATCATCACCGCCATCCTGCTGTTCTACGTTGCCTTGGGCGCCGTGATGGACGAGATGTCGATGCTGCTGCTGACGGTGCCGATCTTCTTCCCGATCGTCATGGCACTGGACTTCGGCATGCCCAAGGACATGGTGGCGATCTGGTTCGGCATCATGGTGCTGATGACGGTGGGCTTCGGCCTGATCGCGCCTCCGGTCGGCCTGAACGTCTACGTGGTCAACGGCATGGCCCAGACGGTGCCGATGGCAGAGAGCTACAAGGGCGTGATGCCCTTCCTGATCAGCGACGTGCTGCGAACCATCCTGTTCATGTTCTTCCCGATCATTCCGCTCTGGCTGGTGCAGTTCGTCAGCTGAGCTGAAACCTGACCCGTGAACGAGAAGAGGCCCCAATTGGGGCCTCTTCGTCATTCCGGGGTCGCAAATATCAGGCGACTTCAAGCCTGATGACGGCCTCTGGGCAGTGCAACTGCCGCTAGTTCAGCATGAGTGCTAAGGTTCGGAATTTTCGAATCGAAAGTGCGACAGACACTGATTTTTTCGAAGTTGCAGAGTGGACAAAATCCAGATGACTCGAACAACTCAGAAAGTCAGATCATGCCAGACACCCTCGACATGGAAACCAGCACAATCATCTTGACCGTTCTGGCAGTCACCTTGGCTGTGGTCACCGTCTACGCTTGGCACTTGGACAACGAGAAGCGCGATGTGGCGCTGCTGGGTGCATTCAGCGGCCTGTTCAGTGTGAGCGCTGCGATTTCATTCGCTCTTTGAGGATTAGACCCGTCGCTGATATGTGCAGCGTTTGCCGACTGTAGGATGCGAAAGCCCCTGGTGCCTGTTGCCGGCCCAGGGGCATCGTGTCAATTTCGCTGAACTACAGGTCCTGCAGCGCGGCCTGCACCTGGTGCCGGAACTGCTCGGCATCGCCGATCGCGTTGGCGTTGAGCAGCGCGAGCTTGACCAGGAACAGCTCGGTCTTGTCCTGGCCGGCCTGGTCGATGGCGCTGGCCAGCGTGTCGTAGACGGTCTCGAGGCCGTCGATGCTGAGGGCGTTTTGGGCGTTCATGCGTTTGTCTCCGTTTACTGGGGCAGGGCGGCGTTGAGGGCGGCTTGCAGGCGCACGGCGTCGAGCGTGAGCCAGCGCGCGCAGACATGCTGGTCAGGGCGCAGCAGGTAGGCAGCACCGCTGGCGCGCACGCCGTAGCGGGCGCGGAAATGGCCGTCGGCGTCAGCGAAGGTCTGATCGGCACCGGCGACGGGCCGGGTGGCGCCGATGGCGCTCACGCGCAGTGACAAGCCCCGGGCTCGCGCGGTTTCGACCACCTGCAGCAGGTCCGCGGGGATGGCGTCGGCCTCTGTGAAGTAGAGCAGGTCGAAGCCGCCACCCAGGTGGTCGAGCAGGAAGTCGCTGGCCGCCAGGCGCACGTTCTGCGGCGGCGCACCATGCGCCGGGCCGGCCGTGAACAGCGCATTGTCGTCGCCGCGGCTGTTGAGCATCGAGTGCGTGTACTCGTGCGGACGCGAGGTGCGCCAGTGGTAGAGCGGGCGCACGAACTTGTTCTGCAGCGAGAGCGACAGCACCGCGTTGCGCAGCAGCTTGAAGCCATGCGTCGGCGGCGTCATGAAGCGCACGCTCTTGCCCGACTCGGCGATGATCTCGCGCGCGGCGCCGACACGCTCGGCGCTGTAGTTGGCCAGCAGCTGCCGGCTGCCCAGTCCCTTGACCACATGGGCCAGCTGCCAGCCCAGCGACTGCGCGTCCTGGAAGGCGGTGTTGGCGCCGCGCACGCCGAAGATCGGCAGCAGGTGGGCTGCGTCGCCGGTGAAGATCACGCTTCCGTGCACGTAGTCGGACAGCGTCAGCGTGCGCGCCGAGTAGACCGAGCTCCAGTCCATCTCCCACTCGATGCCGGGATAGCCGATCATCGCCAGCTGGGCGTCGATGCGGGCCTTGAGCGATTCGGGGCGCAGCGCCTGCTCGGGCGTCTCGCCCTCGGGCAGCTGGTAGTCGACGCGCCAGACGCCATTGGGCTCGCGGTGCATCAGCACCGTGTTGCCGGGATTCCATTCCGGATCGAAGTAGGCGAGGCGCTCGGTCGGCAGCGGCAGGTCGACCTTGATGTCGGCGATCACGAAGAAGCCCTCGTACGAGGACCCCTCCATCCACAGCTTCATGTTGTCGCGGATCTGGGAGCGGCCGCCGGTCGCGTCGACCAGCCAGTCGGTCTCGAGGCGGTATTCGCCTTCCGGCGTGTCGACCGTGGCAATGGCGTAGCCGTCGTGCTGCTCGACCTTGACCACCTTGTTGCCCCAGCGGCAGTCGATCAGCGGGCTGGCCTGGCAGGCGTCATGCAGGTATTCCTCCATGTACTGCTGCTGGACGTTGATGATCGGGAAGAAGCGGTCGTCGGGGTCGTGCGGCGCCTCCATGCGGAAGCACAGCTGGTTGCGGTAGAAGGAGTTGCCGAATCGCCAGGGCAGTCCGCCGGCCGTCATGCGGTCGGCCACGCCGACCTGCTGCAGGATCTCCATCGAGCGGCGCGTGAAGCAGATCGCTCGGCTGCCCTGCGAGAACTGCAGCTCGGCGCTCAGTACCACGCTGGCAACGCCATGGCGAGCGAGCTCGAGTGCGGTGACCATGCCGGCCGGGCCGGAGCCGACGATCACGACCTGCTGGCGCTGCTGCGCCGGATGCCGAGAAGGCAGCCAGGGCTTGAAGACTTCGTACTGGTAGTAGATGGAGGGACGCGCTTGCGTCGTGGGTTGGTGCATGTTGTACTCCTCTGCTTGGGGTTTCAGGGTTGGCGGGAATGATCGATCAGGCGGTCGAACAGGGCGCTCAGCGTGGCCTGCTCGGATTCATCGAGGCAGCCGAAGATCGCCTGGTTGCGCCGGTGCACCAGGTCCATGGTGCGCTCGAAGGCGGCGCGGCCGGAATCGGTCAGCGTCAGCACCACACTGCGGGCGTCATGGCGGTCGCTCTGCTTGTTGACCAGGCACTGGTCGACCAGGGCCTGTGCGGCACGGCTGGCCTGGCCCTTGTCGAGGTTGGCCTTTTGCGCCAGGTCCTTGACCGATAGCGGCTCGAAGGTGCCGATGGTGGCCAGGCAGCGGCCATCGCTGAGCGTCAGTCCTGCCTCGCGCGGATAGGCATGCTGGCTGTCCTGGTCGGTCAGCTTGTGCAGCAGGTGCAGCCGGTAGCTCAGCGTGCGGTCCAGCCGCGGGGTGTCGGTCGCCGTGGCGCTGCTCTGGGTTGGAGGGGCTTGGGTTTCAGTGTGCATGGCGTGGCATTCGGATGGTGACAGCATAGCAATAAATGGTTGCGCATACAACTCATAATTTCCTGAATCCCACAGCCGCGAACATAAAACCAGGCTCAGGGCCTAGTTCCGGGGCAGATCAGCGGTCGCGGTCCATCACTCGCGCGAGGCCTGGTACTGGAGCTTGGCCTGCTCCAGCATGCAGTCGCACATGTCGAGCAGCAAGTCCCGTTCGGACTCGCTCAGGCAACCCAACAGGTCTTGGTTGCGCTGCTCGATCAGCAGCATGACCTGTTCCCAGACCGACTGCCCTGTCGCGCTCAGGCTCAGCAGCGTGGCGCGGCCATCGATCGGGCAAGGCCGCCTCGAGACCAGGCCGCGTTCGACCAGCGACTTGACGGAGCGGCTGACCTGGGCCTTGTCAAGATTGGTCTCGAACGACACGTCATTGATCGTCAGGCTTTTCGGAAAGGAACCGATCGCTGCCATGCAGCGGGTCTCGGGAAGGCTGAGGCCGCAACCCCTGAGGTAGAGCTCCTGGCTCATCAGGTCGTTGAGCCGGCTCAGCACATTGAGCCGGTAGGTGAAATGTCGCCTCAGGGCTGGCGGTGGGCGGTCACTGTCTTCGAAAATCATGATCGGACTGGGTCACAAGCCAGGATCGTGGTTCGGGCTGCATCTGGCGGGAGCCGTGGCTTGCCTGAGCTCTGCATGATCATGCTTGCAATGATTGGGAAGACTACTATAGGGGCAAAAGGTTGAGGTAACAACTGTCGTTAACCCCATGCCCTGGCCGGCTCGGTTAGCATCGCGCCCATGCTTTCCATCCTGTCCATCACCGGGCCGATCTATCTGGCCGTGCTGCTCGGCTATGCCTGCACCCGGCTGGGGCTGTTCGCCAAGTCCGACATGAGGCTGTTCGGCAGGTTCGTGATCCATCTGGCACTGCCGGCCCTGCTGTTCAACGCGCTCTCGTCGCGCAGCCTGGGCGAGATTCTCAAGCCCGACTACCTGGGTGCCTATGCGCTGACGGGGCTGCTGATGATTGCCGGCGGCGTGCTGGCAGCACGCTGGCTGGGTCGCCATCCGCTGCACTACGCCAGCATGTTCGCGATGGGCATGTCCTGTCCCAACAGCGGCTTCGTTGGCTATCCCGTCTTGCTGCTCTCGCTGGGCAGCTCGGTCGCCGGGGTCGGGCTGGCGCTCAACATGCTGGTCGAGGTTCTACTGCTGATCCCGCTGCTGCTGGTGGTGGCCGATCTCGATGGCAAGGGCGGGGCGGGCCAGGTGCTGCTGCGGACCTTCAAGGGCCTGCTGCGCAACCCGATGATCATTGCCATCGTCGCCGGGCTGCTGGTGTCGCTGCTGGGCTGGACCTTGCCGCTGGCGGTGTCACGCACGGTCAACCTGTTCGCCCAGGCCAGCGGCGCGCTGTCGCTGTTCGTGATCGGCGGCAGCCTGGTCGGCCAGTCGCTGCGCGGCATGGGGCCGGCGGTGCTGCAGATCACGCTGGGCAAGCTGGTGCTCCATCCCCTGGTCATGCTGGCCGTGCTGGCCTGGCTGGTCCCGGTGGCCGATCCGCAGCTGCGCACCGCGGTGCTGCTGACGACCGCGATGCCCATCATGGGGATCTACACCATCCTGTCGCAGCGCCATGGCCACGAAGGCGTCAGCGCGGCCGCCTTGCTGGCGACGACGGCGGCATCGTTCCTCACGCTCAGCAGCCTGCTCTGGGGGCTCGGGGAGCTGGGCTGGCTGGCCTGAACAGGCGCTCGCACAGCTCGGTCAGCAGACGGGCCGCGGTTTGCTGGGTCAGGGTAGAAGGGCGCTGCGCGCTGGCGACCAGCGCCACGAGTGGCCGCAGCGGCGGGTCGCTGATGGCGCGTAGCGTGTAGGCCGAGGGCCGCACCGTGTTCGAGGCCGCGTTGCGGGGGACCACCGCGCTGCCCAGTCCTTCGGAGACCAGGTCGAGAATGGCCGGCACGCTATCGATTTCCAGCGCTATGGTGGGGCGCAGGCCGAGGCCGGCGAGTTCGCGCTCGACATGCATGCGGATCGCGTTGGGTCGGCTCGGTATCAGCAGTGGCAGTGCGGCGATCTCGCGCAGCGCGATCGGCGGCGGGTCCTCGTACAGGCCTGGTGGCCTGGCCTGAACCAGCAGCAGTTCATCCTTGAAAAGGGGCTGGATCTCTATTTCTGGCAGGGCGGCCGCGTCGTATAGCAGCGCCAGGTCAAGCCGGCCCTGGATCAGGCTTTCGAGAATACCGGTGGACAGTCCCTCGCTGATCGAGAGCTGGGCCTCGGGCAGCTGCTGGCGGAAGGCCCGTGTCAGCTGCACCGCCAGCACGCGCGCCAGCGCCGGCGGCATGCCGATCGCGACCCGGCCCGCCAGGCTTCCGCGCACCCGTCCGAGGTCCTCGCGCGCGCGCTCAACCTGGTGCAGGATGCCGCGCGCATGTTCAAGCAGCAGCTGGCCGGCCTCGGTCGGCGTCGCGCCGCGGCCGTTGCGCAGCAACAGGTTCTGGCGCAGTTCGACCTCGAGCAGACGCACCTGGCGGCTCAGCGCCGGCTGCGCGATGTCAAGCGCATGAGACGCGCGTGTGAAGCTGCCGAGTTCGGCAACGCGGACGAAATACTCCAGCTGCTTGAGATCCATGACCGTATTCTAGATAGCGTATCTTGAGCTATAGCAAAGTTGTCTAGCAGATAGCGGTCTTTGTGCTTGGGCGCCAGGGCAGGGCGGCGCACAATCCACGGGATATCATCCCCCAGCCAGGAGGATTTCCATGAGCAAGAAGCCTCTGATTTTTTTACTAATGGCCGGCTCAGGCCCTTCAAACAGGAGATATCCATGATTCCCCCACGCGTCAATATCGACATCGTCCGCGAACGCATCGGCGCCTATGCCGAGCAGGATTACACCCAGGAAGAGCGTTTTGCCATTTACAAGGAGCTGATCGGTTTCGTGCCGCCGCGCATCGAAGCGCGCATCAACGTGACCGGCGCCCTCGATCCCAAGCTGCTCGAATTGCAGGAGCAGATGCGGGCGCATGCCATGTACCCGAAATGTTTCGATGTCAAGACCTCGCAGCTGATGCTGTTCGGCATGCTGATGATGGACCTCAACGACGCTGCCCCCCTGCACGCCATCGCGGCCCGCCGCGCCGGTGCGACCTGGGAGGAACTGCAGGCGACGATCGGCCTTGCCTTCCTGTTCCGTGGCCTGTCGGCGGCCAACCGCGGAGCCGAGATCCTCGCCAATATCGCCAAGCGCGAGGCCGATGCCGAAGCCGCAGCGCAGCCCGGCGCCTGAGGAGAGAGCACATGACGGGAATCATTGCTGCGACGATTGCAGCCCATGTGCCGACGCTGGGCCTGGCGAAGAACACGCCGGAATACCAGCGGACGCTGGTATCCGCTGAACGCGAACTGGGCGACGCGATACGGCGCCAGCTCAAGCCTGACGTCTGGGTCATCGTATCGAGCCACTGGGTCGCAACCTTCGACTGGCCGATCACCTGCCAGCCACGCCATGTCGGACATTGCGTCGCCGACGAGGCGCCGCAACTGATTCCCGGACGGCCCTACGACTATCCGGGCGACCCCGAGTTCGCCAATGCCCTGGTCGAAGCGTTCAACGCCGGTGGCGTGCCGGCGCAGCGCAACGTTTCCGAGCATTTCGAATGGGATTACGGCACTTTTGTGCCGATGCAGTACCTCGATCCCACCGGCGATGTGCCGGTGGTGGTGCTGCCCTCGGTGCTGATGTCGACGCTCGAAGAGTGCGTGCAGGCGGGCGAGCTGATCCATGCGACGGCCAAGAAGCTCGGCCGGCGCGCGGTGTTTGTCACCAGCTCGGCGCTGAGCCACGTGCTGGTGCGCGGCCGCGAGAACTGGCCGCTGCCCGAGCGCATCGAGGCTGACCAGCGTTTCATCGCACAGTTGAAGGCCGGTCAGATCGACGACGCAGTAGCCGGCATCAAGGCGTACAGCAAGTTCGTTGGCGCAGAGATGGGTGGCCGGCCGCTGGCGACCATGCTCGGGGCCGTCAAGGCGATGGCGGCCGAGCAGGGGGCGATGCAGGGTCGCCAATACGGCGAATATGCCCAGTCTTCCGGCAGCGGCAACGTCGTGATGGCGCTGGGTACGGCCGAGACGCTGGGACAACTGGCCAGCTGACGGCTCGAATGCTTGCCACCGGCACCGCATACAGCGCGCGGAGCCGGTGAACCCGGCATGATCCGACAAGCGGGCCTTGCTCCAGGCTGGCTTTGTCGATCAAGCCCATCCCTTCAACCGGCTGGACGTTGAAGTCCAGCTCGGTCGTGCCCTGCAGGCGCAGCGCCCACTTCGGTGGGCGTTTTTGCTGGCATCATCCTGCGCCATGCTGAACTTCGTCTGGGTTGCCTTCATCCTGGTCGGCTTCTTGGCCGCATTCGTGCAGTTGCTGCAGGGCGATGCGGGCATCTTCGCTCGTGTCTTGAGCAGCCTGTTCGACAGCGCCAGGACCGGCTTCGACATCTCGATCGGCCTAGTCGGCATCATGTGCCTGTGGCTGGGCATCATGAGGATAGGCGAGCGCGCCGGCCTGATCGAGCTGTTCGCGCGTGCGCTGTCCCCCTTCTTCCGCTGCGTCTTCCCGGCCATACCCGAGGGCCACCCGGCCGGCGGCAGCATCGCGATGAACTTCAGCGCCAACCTGCTCGGGCTCGACAACGCGGCCACGCCGCTGGGCCTCAAGGCCATGCGCGAGCTGCAGGAGCTCAACCCGCACAAGGATATGGCCAGCGACCCGATGGTGATGTTCCTGGTGCTCAACACCGCCGGCATCACGCTGATCCCGACCTCGGTGATCGCTGTTCGCCAGAGCCTGGCGGCCGAGCAGGGCCTGGCCGGCTTCAACGGCGCCGACATCTTCCTGCCGACGCTGCTGGCCACCTTCATCTCGTTCTGTGCCGGCCTGCTGGCGGTGGCCTGGGTGCAGCGCATCAAGCTGCTGCGCGCGCCGGTGCTGACCTTCCTGGCCGGCTTCGTCGGCCTGATGGGCGCGCTCTACCTTGCCCTGCGCGGACTGCCGCCTGGGCAGCTGGCGCAGGCGGCGGGGCTGCTCGGCAGCGGCGTCATCCTCAGCCTGATTGCGCTCTTCGTCGCGGTCGGCGCCTGGCGCCGCATCGACGTCTACGGCAGCTTCGTCGAGGGCGCCAGGGAGGGCTTCGGTGTCGCGCTGCAGATCATCCCCTATCTGGTCGCGATGCTGGCAGCGATCTCGGTGTTTCGCAGCACCGGCTGCATGGACTACCTGCTCGGCGCGATCGAGGCGCTGGTGCGCTGGGCCGGGCTCGATGCCGACTTCGTGCCGGCCTTGCCTGTCGGTCTGATGAAGACGCTGTCGGGCAGCGGTGCGCGCGGACTGATGGTCGATGTCATGAAGACCTATGGCGTCGACTCTTTCCAGGGCCGGCTGGCCGCCATCATCCAGGGCTCGACCGAGACGACCTTCTATGTGCTGGCGGTCTACTTCGGCAGCGTCAACATCCGCAAGACGCGCCAGGCGCTGGCCTGCGGCCTGTTCGCCGACGCGGTCGGCCTGGTCGGCGCGATCGCCGTGGCCTATCTCTTCTACCGCTGAACTCCGGCTTTCAAGCCTCGGTCCTGCCATGATCAGGACATCCGCCGCGTCATGCCGCGCTTCGCGCCGGACCACAAGGCGGCCCAAGCTGCAGCGGCTGCTCCACTGCCGCGCGATCGCCGGCGGGGGCGGCTGCAGCATGGCCCAGCTGGCCTGGCTGCTTCACCCCGCCGGGCCGACTGTTTAACCATTTGTGGGGTGAATACTCACTATAAGAAATTTCATGGTCATCACGGCTTGATGACGGTGCGATTGCTGCCAGAATGGAATGCTGTAAGTTAAAAATAAGATGTTCGCAGTCTGGGTTCGGCAAGTCTGACCCCAGCCATGTGTCAATTTTCTGTCTTTGGGAATATTTCTGATGAAAAACACAAGCATCAAGTCCTTGCTGGTGGCCAACCGCGGCGAGATCGCGATCCGCGTGATGCGCGCTGCCACCGAGATGGGGCTGCGCACGGTGGCGATCTATTCGCACGAGGACCGCTTCGCGCTGCACCGCTTCAAGGCCGACGAGGCCTATCTGGTCGGCGAGGGCCAGAAGCCGATCGCCGCCTACCTCGACATCGCCGAGGTCATCCGCGTGGCCAAGGAGGCCAAGGTCGACGCCATCCACCCGGGCTACGGCTTCCTGTCCGAGAACCCCGACTTCGCCGACGCCTGCGAGGCCGCCGGCATCGCCTTCATCGGCCCCAAGGGCGACGTGATGCGCACGCTGGGCAACAAGGTCGCCGCACGCAACCTGGCGCAGTCGGTCGGCGTGCCGGTCATGCCCGCGACGCCGCCGCTGTCGCGCGACGACCGCGAGGCGCTGGCCGCCGCGGCCGAGATCGGCTATCCGGTCATGCTCAAGGCCAGC
>JBDLTM010000037.1:0-12959 GCA_039805805.1 Pseudomonadota bacterium
AAGTCGCCGAGCTTCTTCTCGATCAGGCGGCTGGTCATCTCGAGCGTCTGCGGGTCGACCGTCGAGAGCTGGCGCTGCGCCGGGTCGAGCAGTTCGACCTGGGGCAGCTTGGCGTCCTGGACCGGCTCGAACAGCGGCTGCTGGCGCAGCGGCTTGGCCCGGCTGCTGGGCGCTGGCGGCTCGCCGCGCGCCTCGCCGGCATTCGGTTCGACCGGCTCAGGCTCCGGCGCCGCCTTCGCCCTGGCCTGCACGCCCGGCACCAGCTGGGCCAGGCGCGCGAGCTTGCCGGGCTTGGGCGCGGGCGCCTCCTGATCGTCGCCGCGGTCCTCATCGACCCAGGGCTCGGGCTCGGGCTCGACCCGGGTCCGGGTCGCGGCCGAGGCGGGCTCGGAGGCCCGCTGCAGCGCCTCCTGCTCCTCGCGCTCGCGCGCGGCCTTGCTGCCCTGGCGCCGATCCTGCCCGGCCAGCAGCCTGAGCCGCAGGCGCAGCAGCCCCAGTTCGACCCGCTGCCCCAGCCGCTCGGCCAGCCCCGCCCAGGAGAAGCCGAACACCTGGGAGGAAGCCGCCAGCCAGAGCGGCAGGCCCAGCAGCACCGACCCGGTCACGCCGAACCAGCGCAGGCTCCAGCCGCCCACCTGCGCGCCGAGCACGCCGCCGGAGCCATACGGCAAGGCGGAATCGAAACGGTAGAGCCAGAGCCATTCGAGCGCGCAGCTGGCCGACATCAGCACGATGAAGCCCGTCCAGACGCCGAGCTGTCGCAGCAGGCGCTGCGGCCAGCCAGGCTCAGCATCAGGCTTTGGCGCGGGCTCGCCGCGCAAGCTGCGCCTGACGGCAGCGGCCCAGGCGCGCAGCGCGGCCAGCAGCAGCCACCAGGCGGAGAAACCGAACAGGAGATAGTTGAGATCGGCCAGCAGGGCACCTGAGCGGCCGCCCCAGTTGTGCACGACCCCGGCCGTGCCCGAAGTCGACCAGGCCGGGTCGACCAGCTTGTGGCTGAGCATGGCCAGCGTCCAGAACAGCAAGCCGGCTGCGGCCAGCAGGAGGCCGGAGTCTTGCACGAAGCGCAGTGCACCGGAAGCGGGCCGAGGGCTGCGGTCGGCCTTGAGAGTGTTGAGCGAATATGTCATATCTGCAAGCGCGCTAGCTTAACCCAGCGATTGCCACCCGCGCGCGGAAACCCGGCGGCTTTCCTACAATAGTGCCCTCCTATTAGAGAGCATTTGCATGAAACACGCCAAAGTCCTCATCCTCGGCTCCGGCCCGGCCGGCTACACCGCCGCCATCTACGCCGCGCGCGCCAACCTCAACCCGCTGCTGATCACCGGCATGGCCCAGGGCGGCCAGCTCATGACCACGACCGAGGTCGACAACTGGCCGGCCGACGCCATGGGCGTGCAGGGCCCCGAGCTGATGCAGCGCTTCCAGCAGCACGCCGAGCGCTTCCAGACCGAGATGGTGTTCGACCACATCAACGCCGTCGACCTGTCCAAGCGCCCCTTCGTGCTGACCGGTGACAGCGGCCAGTACAGCTGCGACAGCCTGATCATCGCCACCGGCGCGTCCGCGCGCTACCTGGGCCTGCCGTCCGAGGAGGCCTTCATGGGCCGCGGCGTCAGCGCCTGCGCCACCTGCGACGGCTTCTTCTATCGCGGCCAGCAGGTCTGCGTCGTCGGCGGCGGCAACACCGCGGTCGAGGAGGCGCTCTACCTGTCCAACATCGCCAGCAAGGTCACGCTGATCCACCGCCGCGACAGCTTCCGCGCCGAGGCCATCATGATCGACAAGCTGATGGACAAGGTCAGGAACGGCAACATCGAGCTCAAGCTGCACAGCGTGCTCGACGAAGTGCTGGGCGACGCCTCGGGCGTGACCGGCGTGCGCATCCGGAACGTCGACAGCGGCGCGACCGAGGACCTGGCGCTGACCGGCTGCTTCATCGCCATCGGCCACAACCCTAACACCGGCATCTTCGAGGGCCAGCTCGAGATGAAGGACGGCTACCTGCGCACCCAGTCCGGCCAGGAAGGCTTCGCCACCCAGACCAGCGTGCCGGGCGTGTTCGCCGCCGGCGACGTGCAGGACCATATCTACCGCCAGGCCATCACCAGCGCGGGCACCGGCTGCATGGCCGCGCTCGACGCGCAGCGCTTCCTGGAGCAGCAGGCCGGCTGAACCTTGCCTGCCTTTGACTGGCAGGCTATAATCCCGAATTCGCCGCAGTCCAGCAATGGGCAGCGGCATTTCACCGCCAGCGAGCCGGAGCCGTCCACACAGCACACCATGTGGCAGGCGGCACAGCACAGGACGCTGGCGAGGTGCGGCGACAGCCGTTTTTTTCTTACTGGAGTGTCCAACATGGCACGCGTCTGCGAAGTCACGGGCAAGAAGCCCATGGTCGGAAACAATGTTTCCCACGCCAACAACAAAACCAAGCGCCGGTTCCTGCCGAACCTGCAATCCCGTCGTTTCTGGGTCGAGAGCGAGAACCGCTGGGTTCGCCTGCGCGTCTCCGGCGCTGCCCTGCGCCTGATCGACAAGAACGGTATCGATGCTGTGCTCGCCGACCTGCGCGCACGTGGCCAAGCCTAATCACTGAAGGAGCTGAACCATGGCAACCAAAGGCGGACGCGAGAAGATCAAGCTGGAATCCACTGCCGGCACCGGTCACTTCTACACCACGGACAAGAACAAGAAGACCACTCCTGAGAAGCTGCTGATCAAGAAGTTCGATCCGAAGGCTCGCAAGCACGTGGACTACAAGGAAGTCAAGCTGAAGTAATTCAGCCCCTTCCCCGCAAGAAACCGCCGGCAACCCCGGCGGTTTTTTGTTGGCTGCGCGATTTCCTAAATACCACTAGGGATATCCCTAGTATCACGGCGGGCCCGGCAGGCGTATGACTGGCGTCAGGCGTGGAACAATCAGGCCAAACACCAAAAATCACCCAGAAGGCGATAGATGTCAAAAGTACCTCTTGCCTCGACCCTGCTGGGAGCCGCCTCTGCCGTGGCCTTGGGCTGGAGGATCAGGCTGTCGCTGCGCGCCAGGCAGAAAAGAGACGCCACCCGGCTGGCCGCCCGCTACGGGACAGAAGTGCTGCTCGCGCAGCAGCAGCGCATGTCCGACCTGCTCGAGCAGGACATCGTCGGCGTGGCGCAGTGCGACGCCCAAGGCCAGTACACCCTGGTCAACGACCGCTACTGCGCCATCCTGGGAATCGAGCGCAGCGGCCTGATGGGGCGGCGCCATGCCTATGCCTCCCGCCCGCAGGACCATGCCCTGTTCATGCAGCTGCATCGACGCGTGCTGCAGGAGAGGCGCCATTTCGTCGTCGAGCAGTCCTTCCTGCGCCACGATGACCAGCCCTGCTGGCTGCAGCTGGCGGTCACGGTGCACCTCGGTGCCGACGGCCTGGTCGACAGCTACATGCTGCTGGCACTCGACATCAGCGAGCAACGGCAGCAGGAGAAAGCCTGGCGCGATACCGCCGAGATCCTGACCGTGGCCGAGCAAGCTGCAGGCGCGGGAGCCTGGCGCTGGCGCTGCGCCCCGGACCTGGCCGAATGGTCGCCCGAGATGTTCCGCCTGCTCGGCCTCGACCCGCGGCGGGACAGCGCGAGTTTCGAATCCTGGATTCAGGTCATCCACCCGCAGGACCGAGAAGTCACGCTGGCGCGGACGCAAGCCCACCTGGAAAAGTCGGTCAGCTTCATCGACAGCTACCGCGTGCTGCATGCCGACGGTCGCGTGATCTGGATCGATTGCCATGGCAAGGTGGTCCAGCGCGATGCGCAGGGCCGCGCGACCGAGTTGGCGGGGGTCTGCATCGACGTGACGGCCAAGAAGGAGTACGAGCTCACGATCCTGCAGCTCAATGCCGAGCTCGAGGCCAAGGTCAAGGCCCGCACGGCGGAGCTGCTCGCGGCCAACGAGGAGCTGCGCCATCTCGCCCGCCATGACCCGCTGACCGGCCTGCCGAACCGGCTGGCCGCCAACGAGCGCCGCCAGCTCGAATTCATCGCGCTGCAGCGCAGCGGCAAGCCTTGCGCCGTGATGCTGATCGACGTGGATCACTTCAAGCAGGTCAACGACAACTTCGGCCATGCCGTCGGCGACCGAGTGCTGCGGCGCGTCGGGCGCTGCCTGGCCAGCAGCCTGCGCGAGAGCGACTTCGTCGCGCGCTGGGGCGGCGAGGAGTTTCTCGTGCTGCTGCCCGGAACCGAGCTGGACGCCGCGACGCGGGTGGCCGACAAGCTCAGGCAGGCGGTCGAGTCCCGCCCCGACCCGGAGGCCGGCACCATCACGATCAGCCTGGGCCTGGCGCTCGCCACGCCGGCCTCGCGCGGCGAGGACGCGCCGCTGAGCGAGGCCGACGCCTGCCTCTACGCCGCCAAGCGCGCGGGCCGCAACCGGCTGGTCACGACCCAGCCGGCTTGAGCCGGCTCAAGCCGGATTCATCCCCGGCGCTGCCAGACGGCGGCAAAGAAGCCGTCGCTGCCATGCCGGTGCGGCCACAGGCGCAGGTAGTCGCCACGCACCAGGCTGGCGGCCGCCTCGACGCCGACGCGATCGAGCAGTTCGGCGACCGGCACCGGCACGAATTCACGCCCCTGCGCAGCGCCGAAGGCCGCGGCAACGGCCTCGTTCTCCTCGCGCAGCAGGCTGCAGGTCGCGTAGACCAGGCGGCCTCCCGGCTTGACCAGGCGCGCCGCGCTGGCCAGGATGCGGCCCTGCAGCGCGGCGACTTCGGCGATGCCGGCTTCGTCCTGACGCCACTTGAGATCCGGGCTGCGCCGCAGCGTGCCGAGTCCCGAGCAGGGTGCGTCGACCAGCACCCGGTCCATCTTGCCGGCCAGCCGGTCCAGCCGCGCGTCGCGCTCGTGCGCGATCGCCATCGGGTGCACGTTGGACAGGCCGCTGCGCTGCAGTCGCGGCTGCAGGCCCTCGAGCCGGTGCGCCGAGTTGTCGAAGGCGTAGAGCCGGCCGGTATTGCGCATCTGGGCGCCGATCGCCAGCGTCTTGCCGCCGGCGCCGGCGCAGAAATCGACCACCATCTCGTTGCGCTTGGCGTCGAGCAGCAGGGCCAGCAGCTGCGAGCCCTCGTCCTGCACCTCGATGCTGCCGTCCTTGAACAGGGCCAGCTGCTGCAGCGCAGGCTTGCCCTGCAGGCGCAGGCCCCAGGGCGAATAGGGCGTGGGCTCGGACGCGATGCCGGCGTCGGCGAGCTCGCGCTGCACGGCATTGCGCTTGGCCTTGAGCAGGTTGACGCGCAGGTCGAGCGGCGCGCTCTCCTTGAGCGAGCGCGCCAGCGCGTCGAACTCCTCGCCCAACTCGGCCTGCAGCGCGGCAGCCAGCCAGTCGGGCAGGCCGTGGCGGCAGGCGGCGGGCTGGTCGGCCGGCGGGTTGGCCTCGAGCGAGCGGCAGGCCTCGAGCCAGGCCAGCTCATCGGGTGTGGCGGCCTGCGCCAGGAATTCGGCCTGCTGGCGCAAGGCCAGCAGCGCCAGCGCGCGCGCCTTGGCCGATGGCGCCGGCGCGGGCCTGGCGCCCTTGGCGGGACGCGGCGCCTTCTGGGGCGACGGCTGCGCTGCCCTGGGGGCGGGCAGCCTCCTGAGCAGCCATTCCAGCAAGGGCTTGTCGCGCAGCAGCGCGTAGACCGCGTCGGCCAGCAGCGGACGCTCGCGCGAGCCCAGGCTGCGCTGCTCGCGGCAGTACTGGCTCACGGTCGCGTCGGCGGGATGGGCAAAGGTCAGGGTCAGCGCGATCAATTCGGCGCAATGGTCGAGCAGGGCTTTCGGATGCATGGGTGGGATTGTCGGCCATGTTGTGGCACCATGACCGCAGACAGAGCAGGAGGTGGGGATGCAAGTACTGCAAGAGGATGCGCCCGGCCTGGGCGCAGCGCTGGCGATCGGCCTGCTGATCGGCCTGCAACGCGGCTGGCAGGAGCGCGACCTGCCCGAGGGTGGCCGGGTCGCAGGCCTGCGCACCTTCGCGCTGACGGGCTTGCTGGGCGGTTTGCTCGGTGTGCTGCTGCCGCGCTTCGGCGCCTGGCCACTGGTGGCGGGGCTGCTGAGCGTGGCGCTGCTGCTCGCGGTCTCCTACTGGCAGACCGCCAGCGCGCAGAAGAACCTGAGCGCCACCGGCGCGATCGCCACCCTGCTGACGCTGGTACTGGGTGCCTTTGCCGCCAGTACCTCGATCACGCTGGCCTTTGCCGCCGCGGTGATCGCTGCCGTGCTGCTCGACCTCAAGCCGACGCTGCACAGCTGGCTGCGCATGATCCAGCAAAACGAACTGACCGCCGCGCTGCAGCTGCTGGTGCTGTCGGTCGTCATCCTGCCCAACCTGCCGAACCAGGGCTACGGCCCCTACCAGGCGCTCAATCCCTTCGAGCTCTGGTGGGCGGTGATCCTGATCGCCGGGCTGTCGCTGTCGGGGCATTTCGCGATGCGCCTGACCGGCTCGGAGCGCGGCATCCTGTGGACCGGACTGCTCGGAGGCCTGGCCTCGTCCACCGCCACCACGCTCGCGCTGTCTCGCTACGCGCGCGGACAACCCGAGCTCAGCAGCACGGCCGCCGCCGGCAGCCTGGCCGCCTGCGGCGTGATGTTCTTCCGCATGGCGGTGCTGATCGGCGCGATCCAGCCCGCGCTGCTTCGCACCATGGGGCTCACGCTGCTGGTCAGCGGCATGGTGCTGCTGCTGATCGGCCTCAGACAGTGGCGCCTGACCGGACAGCAGCCCGGCAAGGAAGCCCCCGCCACGATGGCCCAGCCCTACGACCTGGGCACGGCGCTGGGCTTTGGGCTGTTCCTCGCGCTGATGGCCGTTCTGGTCCCGAGCGCCAAGGCATGGCTGGGCGACAGCGGCCTCTACGCGCTGTCGGCGCTGTCGGGCCTGGCCGATGTCGACGCGATCGTGATCGCGCTGGCGCGCCAGCAAGGCGAAGGCGCCCTGCCCGCGGCCACGACCGCGCTCGCGCTCGGACTCGCCGCGCTGACCAACAGCGTGGTCAAGGCCTCGATCGCCTGGAGTACCGGCGGCGCGGCCATGGGCCGCCAGGTCAGCTACGGACTCGGCATGAGCCTGGTGGCGGGCGCTGTCGCGGTCTGGGCCAGCCTGGCCTTGGGCTGAGGACGCGGAACGGGGATAATCCCGTCCCATGTCTGACATCGCCTCTGAAGTGCGGCGCCGCCGCACCTTTGCCATCATCTCCCACCCCGACGCGGGCAAGACCACGCTGACCGAGAAGCTGCTGCTGTTCTCGGGCGCGATCAACATCGCAGGCAGCGTCAAGGCGCGCAAGGCCGCGCGCCACGCCACCTCCGACTGGATGGAGATCGAGAAGCAGCGCGGCATCTCGGTCGCCTCCTCAGTGATGCAGATGGAATACCGCGACTGCGTCATCAACCTGCTCGACACCCCCGGCCACCAGGACTTCTCGGAAGACACCTACCGCGTGCTGACCGCGGTCGACGCCGCGCTGATGGTGATCGACGCGGCCAACGGCGTCGAGCCGCAGACGCGCCGCCTGCTGCAGGTCTGCCGCGCGCGCAACACGCCGATCATCACCTTCGTCAACAAGATGGACCGCGAGGTGCAGGCGCCGCTGGACGTGATGGACGAGATCGAGCGCGAGCTCGGCATGACGGTCGTGCCCTTCACCTGGCCGGTCGGCATGGGCAAGCTGTTCCACGGCGTCTACGACCGCCGCAGCGACCAGATGCGCGTCTACGCGCCGGGCGAGGACCGCGCAGGCGGCGACGAGGAAGTGCTGGCCGGGCTCGACAACCCCGAGACCGCGCGCCGCTTCGAGATCGAATGGGGCCAGGCCAAGGACGAGCTCGAGCTGGTCGAGGGCGCCTCGCAGCCCTTCGACGAGGCCGAGTTCCTGGCCGGGCGCCAGACGCCGATGCTGTTCGGCTCGGCGATCAACAACTTCGGCGTGCGCGAGGTGCTCGACGCGCTGGTCGACCTGGCGCCGCCGCCCGGCCCCAAGCCCGCGCTGCAGCGCGTGGTCGAACCGACCGAGCCCAAGTTCAGCGGCGTGGTGTTCAAGATACAGGCCAATATGGACCCGGCACACCGCGACCGCATCGCCTTCGTGCGCGTCGCCAGCGGCCACTTCACGCGCGGCATGCGCCTGAAGGTCGTTCGCAGCGGCAAGGAGCTGCGCCCCAACACGGTGGTGAGCTTCCTGTCACAGCGCCGCGAGCTGCTCGACGAGGCCTATGCCGGCGACATCATCGGCATCCCGAACCACGGCGTGCTGCAGCTCGGCGACACGCTGACCGAGGGCGAGTCGCTGCAGTTCACCGGCCTGCCCTTCTTCGCGCCCGAGATCATCCGCTCGGTCGAGGTCGCCGACCCGCTGCGCGGCAAGCAGCTCAAGGCCGGCCTGACCCAGCTCGGCGAGGAAGGCGCGATCCAGGTGTTCCGCCCGATGGCTGGCTCGATCCTGATGCTCGGCGCCGTCGGCCAGCTGCAGTTCGAGGTCGTGCAGCACCGTCTCGAGACCGAATACGGCGTCAAGGCCAGGATCACGCACAGCCCGTATCAGGTGGCGCGCTGGGTCACCTGCCCGCCCGAGAACGGCGGCGAGGTCGAGCTCAAGCGCTTCATCGACGCCAACATCCACCGCATGGCCTGGGACGCGGTCGACGCGCCGACCATCCTGGTCGACCACGGCGCGACGCTGCGCGCGGTCGAGGCCAACTGGCCCAAGATCCAGTTCCACGCCATGCGCGAGCACGCGGGGCTGGTGTTCCACAAGGCGATGTAAGGACGCCGGAAGGCGGGCCGGATTCAATCGACACCCATGAACCAGCCCGTCCCCTCCCCTGATTCGCGCCGCACCCTGACCACCCTGCCCGGCAACCGCCAGCGCCTCGACGGCGGCGCGATGTTCGGCAACGCGCCGAAGGCGCTCTGGCAGCGCTGGATGGCGCCCGACGAGCAGAACCGGATCGTGCTCGGCTGCCGCGCGCTGCTGGTGCGCGAGCCGGGCCGCAACATCCTGGTCGAGACCGGCATCGGTGCCTTCTTCGACCCAGCGATGAAGGACCGCTACGGCGTCGAGGAGGATGGCCATGCACTGCTCGACCGGCTGGCAGCGCTCGGACTGTCGGACGCCGACATCGATGTCGTGGTGCTGACCCACCTGCACTTCGACCATGCCGGCGGCCTGCTGGCGCCCTGGGCGGAAGGCCAGCCCATGCGGCTGCTGTTCCCGAAGGCGCGCTTCGTCACCGGGCAGCGCCAGTGGCAGCGCGCCCGGTCACCGCATGCGCGCGACCGCGCGTCCTACATCCCGGAGCTGCTCGACCTGCTCGAGGCCAGCGGCCGGCTCGAGCTACTGGCCGACGGCGCGACGTCGGAAACGCTGGGGCCGGACTGGCGCTTCCATGTCAGCGACGGCCACACGCCGGGCCAGCTGCTGCCAGAGGTCGCGATGCCGTCGGGGCCGGTCGTGTTCGCGGGCGACCTGATCCCGGGCGCGCCCTGGGTGCATCTGCCGATCACGATGGGCTACGACCGCTTCCCCGAGGGCCTGATCGAGGAAAAGACCGCTCTGCTCGAAGACCTGCTGGCGCGCAATGGCCGCATCGTCTTCACCCACGACCCGGAGGTGGCGCTGGGCCGGGTCAGCCGCGACGCCAAGGGCCGCTACGGCCTCAGCGAAAGCTCGGGCGAGGTCACAGGCCTGGCCAGCTGAGCCGGGACGGCGCGCAAACGACTGGTCGCGGCTCAGCGCGCTGCCGCCAGCAGCTTCTCGACCGCGCGCGGATAGATGATGTGCTCCTGCGTCAGCACGCGCGCGGCCAGCTGGTCGGCCGTGTCGTCCGGGAACACCGGCACCACCGCCTGGTCCAGGAACTCGCCGTGGTCGAGCTCGGCGGTCACGCGGTGGACCGTCACGCCAGCGAACTTGCAGCCGTAGTCGATCGCGCGCTGGTGCGTGTGCAGGCCCGGGAAGGCTGGCAGCAGCGAGGGGTGGATGTTGACCATGCGGCCCAGATAGCGCTCGACGAAGCCGGGCGTCAGGATGCGCATGAAGCCGGCCAGCACGACCAGCGTCGGCGAGTAGCCGTCGATCACGCGCGCCAGCTCGGCGTCGAATTCATCGCGGTTCGCGAAGGCCTTGTGGTCGACCACCGCGGTCGCGATGCCATGCTCGCGCGCGAAGACCAGGCCCTTGGCATCGGCCTTGTTGCTGATGACGGCGGCGATGCGCGCGCCGTACTTATCCTGCCAGCCGCCCCGCTCGGCTGCCTTGACGATGGCGGCCATGTTCGAGCCGCCGCCCGAGATCAGGATGACGATGTTCTGTGGTGCAATCTGGGTCATGCGGCGAGTTTAAGCCCCACAAGGACCAGGACCAGACCATGCTGAACTTCGAGGAACATCCCCTGAGCGCCGCCGAGGCGCGCGTGCTCGCGACGCTGATGGAGAAGGCGCGCACCGTGCCCGACAGCTATCCGCTCACGCTCAACAGCCTGCAGGGCGGCTGCAACCAGAAGTCCAGCCGCGAGCCGGTCATGAACCTGAGCGAGGACGAGATCGCGCAGGCGATCGACGGCCTGCGCGAGCGCAGCCTGGTGTTCGAGAGCAGCGGCGGGCGCGTGGCGCGCTACGAGCACAACTTCGAGCGCGCGGTCGGCGTGCCTTCCCAGGCCGCCGCGCTGCTGGGACTGCTGCTGCTGCGCGGCCCGCAGACTGCCGGCGAGCTGCGCCTGAACGCCGAGCGCTGGCACAAGTTCGCCGACATCGGCTCGGTCGAGGTCTTCCTGGAGGAGCTGCAGGATCGCAGTCCGGAAAAAGGCGGCCCGCTGGTGGTCAAGCTGCCGCGGGCGCCGGGCGCGCGCGAGCAGCGCTGGGCGCAGCTGCTGTGCGGCCCGGTCGATGCGCAGGCCGCTTCATCCGCTGCGCCATCCCAAACGGGAGGCAGCGCGAACGCTGAACTGCAGGCGCTGGCCGATCGCGTCGCAACGCTCGAAGCGCTGGTCGAGGAACTGCGGCAGCGGCTCGAGGCTGCCGGCGCCTGATTCAGTCCGCCTGGCAGACCAGCTCCATGTGCTCGACCACCGGCGGCTGGGCGAAGAAGGGGCCTACGATGGCGCGCCACTCGGTGAAGGCCGGCGACTGGCGAAAGCCCACCATATGGTCCTCGAGCGTGGCCCAGAAGATGGTCATGATGTAGCGGCCGGGGCTCTCGATGCTGCGGTTGAGCTTGTGGCCGTGGTAGCCCTTGGACTTGGCGATCACGGTTTCCAGGCCGCGCTGTACGGCCTCCTCGAAGGCGGCGGCGTTGGCGGGATCGATGCGGATTTCGGCGTGCTCGAGAATCATGTCTGGCCTCTGTCTGGGGTGGTTTGCGGGGTAATTCAGTCCGAATCATAGCCAGCCGCTCAAATCCTGCCCCGGGACGGCCGGCAAGATATGTCAACATAGCGCGTTTGAGGCTCATGAGAGCCCGCGAGACAAACAGACAGAATGAAGATCATCCGAGGCCTGCACAACCTGCTGCGCCGCCAGCGCGGCGACGAACCGGGCTGTGCCCTGACCATAGGCAATTTCGACGGCGTGCATCGCGGCCACCAGGCCATGCTCGCGCTGCTGATCAACGAGGCGCGCCATCGCGGCGTGCCGAGCTGCGCGATGATCTTCGAGCCGCATCCGCGCGACTACTTCGCCGAGAAGTTCAGGAAGCCCGAGCTGGCGCCGGCGCGCATCGCCACGCTGCGCGACAAGCTGCACGAGCTGCGCCGCTGCGGCATCGACCAGTGCGTGATCCTGCCCTTCGACGAGCGGCTGGCTGCCCAGCCGGCGCAGGATTTCATCGACCAGATACTGGTCGGCGCCCTGGGCGTGCGCTACCTGCTGGTCGGCGACGACTTCCGCTTCGGCGCCCAGCGAACGGGAGACTACTCGATGCTCGATGCAGCCGGCACCCGGCTGGGCTTCGACGTCGCGCGCATGATGAGCTACGAGGTGCACGGCCTGCGCGTGTCGAGCTCGGCGGTGCGCGATGCGCTGGCCGAGGGCCGCATGGATGACGCCACCGCGCTGCTGGGCCGGCCCTACGCGATCAGCGGCCATGTGGTGCACGGCGCCAAGCTCGGGCGCGAGCTCGGCGCCAGCCAGGCCGGCGCGGGCGACGGCTTCCGCACGCTCAACCTGCGCTTCACCCACTGGAAGCCGGCGGCCAGCGGCATCTTCGTCGTGCAGGTGCATGGCCTAGACCCGGATCCGGAATCACCACCCGTGCCCGGCGTGGCGAACCTGGGCGTTCGGCCCTCGCTCGACCCCAACGACGTCAATGGCGGGCGCGTGCTGCTCGAGACCCACTGCCTCGAATGGCCCGAGCGCGTGCGCGCCGCCCTGGGCGAAAAAGAGGCCTACGGTAAAATCATCCGCGTGGAGCTGCTGCACAAACTGCACGACGAACTGAAGTACGACAGTCTGGACGCCCTGACCCGGGGCATCGCCAGGGACTGCGATGACGCGCGTGCCTTCTTTGCCAGCCAGGCAGCCCCCCTGGCCGCGCATGCCGCCCAGCGCCGCCAGACCACGCGCGACCGAATTTAACGCCCGCCCCGCCTGCAGCGCCGCATGCCCCTGGACCGGCTCGGGGTGTCCGGCCATGGCCTGATCGACCTCCTGCATTTGCGGGCCGAGCCCGTCACCGACCCCCATATCCCGACCATGTCCGACGCCAACCAGACCGACTACAGCAAGAAGCTGAACCTGCCCGACACCCCCTTCCCGATGCGCGGCAACCTGCCGCAGCGCGAACCCGGCTGGGTGCAGGGCTGGCAGGACGGCGACCTCTACCGCCTGCTGCGCGAGGCGCGCCAGGGTGCGCCCAAGTTCGTGCTGCATGACGGCCCGCCCTATGCCAACGGCCAGATTCACATCGGCCACGCGGTCAACAAGGTGCTCAAGGACATGATCGTCA
>JBDLTM010000038.1:0-12840 GCA_039805805.1 Pseudomonadota bacterium
GGGGAATTCGCGCACCTTGAGCTTGCCGCCGCTCTTGGCGGAGACGATGTCGGAGAATTTCTTGACGCCGAAGCTGATCGGATGGTCGCTGTTGACCGGATGGCCGATGCGGATGGTGCGCTCCTGGATCTGCTGCGCGTAGGCGCTGGTGCCCAGCAGCAGGGCGGCGGTGAGCGCAGTCACCTGTGACAGTTTGAACAGCCTCATTTGTCTCCTCATGGTTTTGTGCCGGCCCCGCTTCGGGTGCCGGCCTGCTTGTGGATGCCGGTGTAGGCGGATTCGCGCTCCGCTACGGGTGCATCTTAATCAGTGAAACCGGGGTTCTGGAGGGCTCAGGGTTTGTCCGGGGGCAGGTCAATGCGCGATGCCAAGCTGTTCCAGCGCGTCGCCGACCAGCTCGAGCCGCAGCAGCGGGCTGTCGAGCGCCAGCAGTCCCTGCTTCGACTCCGGCGGCAGCGGCAGCAGCTCTGCCCAGCGGTTGGCGACCCAGCCGGCTTCCTGCCAGGGGCTGTCCTGGTCCTGGTAGCCCGGATAGGCTGCGACCAACTCGGGCTGCCGGGCCCGCAGCTGCCCATGCAGCTGGCGCAGCGCCAGGCTGATGCCGCGCAGCTCGTCCGGGATGGCGGTGGCCTGGTCCGGTGCCAGCAGCTCGACTTCGGCGTTCCACAGCCCATGCCTGAGCCTCTCGCTCGACTGGACGCGGAAGCGCTGGCCGCCCTGGCAGGCGACCAGCAGCAGGCCTGGCCTTGGCTGCTTCACCTCGACCAGATGCGCGAGCGTTCCGACCGGGTGGAAGGCCTCGCTCGCGAAGCTGCCGTCGGCGGCTTTCGGGTCGGGCTGCTGCACTTCCTGTCCGGCGCTCAGGCAGACCACGCCGAAGGGCGTGCCGTCGCGCTGGCAGCGCTGGATCAGGTCGAGGTAGCGCACCTCGAAGATCTGCAGCGGCAGCCATCCGCCCGGGAACAGGACGGTACCGAGCGGAAACAGCGGGAGGTTCACGCCACCGCGTCGGCGCTCTGGCGCTGCAGCATGGCCAGCAGGTTGGCGACGGTGCCGCGCAGCTCGCGGCGGTCGCAGATCAGGTCGACCGCGCCCTTTTCCTGCAGGAACTCGGCGCGCTGGAAGCCCGGCGGCAGCTTGACGCGCACCGTGTTCTCGATCACGCGCGGGCCGGCGAAGCCGATCAGCGCCTTGGGCTCGGCGATGACGACGTCGCCGACGAAGGCGAAGCCGGCCGAGACGCCGCCCATGGTCGGGTCGGTCAGCACGCTGATGTAGGGCAGGCCCTTCTTGGCCAGGCGCGTCAGAGCGGCATTGGTCTTGGCCATCTGCATCAGCGAAAGCAGGCCTTCCTGCATGCGAGCGCCGCCGGTGGCGGTGAAGCAGATGAAGGGCACCTTCTGCTCGATCGCGGTCTCGACGCCGCGCACGAAGCGCTCGCCGACCACCGAGCCCATCGAGCCGCCCATGAAGTCGAACTCGAAGCAGGCCGCCACGACCGGGATCGTGTGGATGGCGCCGCCCTGCACGATCAGCGCGTCGGTCTCGCCGGTGGCTTCCAGCGCCTCCTTCAGGCGCTCGGGGTACTTGCGGCTGTCCTTGAACTTGAGCGAGTCGACCGGCAGCACTTCCTGGCCGATCTCGTAGCGGCCTTCGGCATCGAGGAAAGCGTTCAGGCGCTCGCGCGCGCCGATGCGGTGGTGGTGCGCGCAGTGCGGGCAGACGTTCTGGTTCTTCTCCAGGTCGGTCTTGTAGAGCACGGCCTCGCAGCTCGGGCACTTGATCCACAGGCCCTCGGGCACGCTGCGGCGCTCGCTCGGGTCGGTGTGGGAGATCTTGGGGGGGAGCAGCTTTTCCAGCCAGGACATGTCGACTCCTTGCCTTGGGAACAGGGGAAAAAGCCCGGCGCGCGGCCTTGGATCAGGCGCTGGCTGCCGGGCCGTGGATAGGCGTGATTATGCTTTAGGCGCGCAAGCCGTCCAGCGCCTGCCGGATTGAGCCCAGGAACTCGGCCGCCACCGGGGCCACGCGCTCGCGCGGCTCGTTCTCGATCAGCTGGATGATCTTGCTGCCGATCACGACCGCGTCGGCGCTGCGGCCGACCGCGCAGGCGGTCTCGGCGTCGCGGATGCCGAAGCCCACGCCCACCGGCGTGTTCACATGCTGGCGGATGCGCGGCAGCATGGCCTCGACCGCGCCGGTGTCGAGGTGGCCGGCGCCGGTCACGCCTTTCAGCGAGACGTAGTAGACATAGCCGCTAGCGATGCGGCCGACGAGCTCCATGCGCTCGTCGGTCGAGGTCGGCGCCAGCAGGAAGATCAGGTCCAGTCCGTGCGACTTCAGCGTGGCGGCGAACTCCTCGCATTCCTCAGGCGGATAGTCGACGATCAGCACGCCGTCGACACCGGCGGCGGCCGCGTCGCGCACGAAGCTGTGGTGGCCATGCTTGAGGTCGTAGCGCTCGACCGGGTTGGCGTAGCCCATCAGCACGACCGGGGTGTCCTGGTCCTGCTGACGGAACAAGCGCACCATCTCGAGCACCTGGCCCAGGCCGATGCCGAAGGCCAGCGCTTTCTCGCCGGCCTTCTGGATCACCGGGCCATCGGCCATCGGGTCGGAGAAGGGCACGCCGAGCTCGATGATGTCGCTGCCGGCCGCGACCATGGCGTGCAGGAGCTCGGGCGTGACGTCGGCGTAGGGGAAGCCGGCGGTGACGTAGGGGATCAGCGCCTTGCGGCCCTGGGCCTGCAGCTTCTGGAGGGTGGATTCGATGCGGCTCATGCAGGTTCTCCTCAGGCGCGCGGGCTCAGGGTGACGGGCTCGTACTCGCCCTTGACGGTCTGGCCGCGACAGCTCGGGCGGCAGTAGAAGTCGGCCTTGGACAGGTCGGCCACGGTGCCGATGTCCTTGTCGCCGCGGCCCGACAGGTTGACCAGGATGGTCTGGTCCGCTCGCATGGTCTTGGCCAGCTTCATCGCGTAGGCGACTGCGTGGCTCGACTCCAGCGCGGGGATGATGCCCTCGGTGCGGCACAGGTAATGGAAGGCGTCGAGCGCATCCTGGTCGGTGATGCCGACATATTCGGCGCGGCCGATGTCCTTGAGCCAGGCGTGCTCGGGGCCGACGCCGGGGTAGTCGAGGCCGGCGCTGACGCTGTGCGTCTCGGTGATCTGGCCGTTCTCGTCCTGCAGGATGTAGGTGCGGTTGCCGTGCAGCACGCCGGGCTGGCCCAGTTGCAGCGAGGCGGAGTGCTTGCCGCTGTCCAGGCCCTCGCCGGCGGCCTCGACGCCGATCAGGCGCGTCTTGTCGTGCGTGATGTAGGGGTAGAAGATGCCCATGGCGTTGCTGCCGCCGCCGACGCAGGCGATCACCGCGTCGGGCTGCAGCTCGGCGCCGTTCCCCGGCAGGCGCAGCTCGGTCATCATCTCGGGCATCTGGGTTAGGCATTCCTCGCCGATCACGCTCTGGAAGTCGCGCACCATCATCGGGTAGGGGTGCGGGCCGGCCACGGTGCCGATGATGTAGAAGGTGTTCTCGACGTTGGTGACCCAGTCGCGCATCGCCTCGTTCAAGGCGTCCTTGAGCGTCCTGCTGCCGGACTC
Source organism: Pseudomonadota bacterium (assembly GCA_039805805.1). GTDB lineage: Bacteria > Pseudomonadota > Gammaproteobacteria > Burkholderiales > Burkholderiaceae_C > Malikia. The sequence continues at coordinate 3,603 of JBDLTM010000038.1, forward strand.
GACCGGCACCACGGTGGCGCCGAGCAGCTTCATGCGGTAGACGTTGGGGCTCTGGCGCTTGACGTCCTCGGCGCCCATGTAGACCACGCATTCCAGCCCGTAGCGCGCGCAGATGGTCGCAGTCGCCACGCCATGCTGGCCGGCGCCGGTCTCGGCGATGATGCGCGGCTTGCCCATGCGCTTGGCGAGCATGGCCTGGCCGATCACGTTGTTGATCTTGTGCGCGCCGGTGTGATTGAGGTCCTCGCGCTTGAGGAAGATCTGCGCGCCGCCCATCTCGCGGCTGGTGCGCGCGGCATGGTAGATCGGGCTCGGGCGGCCGACGAAGTGCTTGAGCTCGTAGTGGAACTCGGCCAGGAAGGCCGGGTCGTGCTGGTACCTGGCGTAGGCTTCCTTGAGCTCGGCGATCGCGTGCGTCAGCGTCTCGCTGATGAAGCTGCCGCCGTAGGGGCCGAAGTGGCCGCGGGCATCGGGTTGGTGGTAGTCAAACATGGCGACTCCATGAGGTATGGATGGCACAGCGCACCTGGCGCTGGCCTGAAAGATCGTGATCAGGCCGGGGTTCCGGCCGTGGCTGCCTGGCTCAGCTCAGGTCGGCTTCGCGCACGGCAGCCATGAAGCTCTGGATGAGCTCCATGCTCTTGATGCCCTTGGCAGCTTCGACGCCGGAACTGACGTCAACCGCCCAGGGGCGTACCAGCCTGATCCCTTCGGCCACGTTTGCAGGTGTGAGTCCACCAGACAAGACGAGGCGAGAGCTGGCGTTTAGTCGAGGGTGTGACCAATCGAATGCCGTCCAGTCGAATGACACGCCGCCGCCGCCATAGCCCTGGACATGGGCGTCGAGCAGCACAGCCTGCGCATCGGTGTAATCCTGGGCATATTCTAGGAGATCGAAGCCTCGACCCGCTTCTCCGACCGGCACGCGGGCCGCACGGATGTAGGGTCTTGCTGCCGAGCGGCACTGCTCGGGGGTCTCGTCGCCATGGAACTGCAGCAGCGCGTGCGGCACCGCCCGCAGGCCGGCGTCGATCTCCTGGCGACTCGCGTTGACGAACAGCAGCACCGGCGTGACGAAGGGCGGCAGCAGGCGCGCGAGTTCGCCGGCGCGCTGCGGCGTCACGGCGCGCGGGCTCGGTGGGTAGAGGACGAAGCCGATCGCGTCGGCGCCGGCCTGCACGGCGTGCAGGACATCGGGCTCGCGCGTCAGGCCGCAGATCTTGATTCGGGTGCGTTTCATTTTCCGGGCAGCCAGTCTAGGCCGGCCACATGGTCAGGCAGGCCCCAGTGCGGTTCGTACACGGGGCCGAGGAAATAGAGCCCGTCGGGGGCGAAGGTGGGCGCGGCGACCTCGCGGCTGCGCGCGTCGCGCACTTCTGCCATCCATTCCGGCGGCCGCAGCCCCTGGCCGACCGCGAGCAGGCAGCCCATGATGTTCCGGATCATGTGGTGCAGGAAGGCGTTGGCCTCGAACTCGAAGCGCCAGTAGGCGCCATGGCGGCTGATGGCGATGCGGCGCAGCTCCTTGACCGGGCTCAAGGCCTGGCACATCGCGGCGCGGAAGCTGCTGAAGTCATGCTCGCCGAGCAGATGCCCGGCGGCCAATTCCATCGCCGCCTGGTCGAGCGGGCGGAAGACCCAGCCGACGCGGCCGCTCTCGAAGCTCGGGCGCACCGGCGACTCGAGCACGACATAGGCGTAGCGGCGGGCCACCGCGCTGGCGCGGCAGTGGAAGGCGGCGGGCACCACGCGTGCCCATTGCACGCCGATGTCGTGCGGCAGGTAGCGGTTGGTGCCGCGCACCCAGGAGTTCTCGACCCGTTCGACCCCGGTGTCGAAGTGCACCACCTGATTGATGCCGTGCACTCCGGCGTCGGTGCGTCCGGCGCACAGCGTCGAGATGCGCTGGTCGGCAAACTGGCTCAGGGCTTTTTCGAGCTGGTCCTGCACGGTCTGGCCGCTGGGCTGGCTCTGCCAGCCCTGGTAGGCGCTGCCGAGATAACTGATGCCGAGTGCAATCCTCAAGATGGGTCTTTTCTCAATGTGGCCTGGCTTCGAGTCGCTGCAGCAGGGAGCGCGCGCGCTGCTGCAGCTCGCCCGTTGCCAGGGCCTGAACTCGTTCGGCCAGTGGGCGCGCGCCTTGCGCATCGCCCAGCGCCATGAACTCTTCTGCCAGCTCCATTTGTGTCGCCAGCGGGTCGGGTTCGCTATTGTCCTCCTGAATCAGCCTGGCCGCTGGGCGGTCGGTGGCGATTGCATGACGGGAGTCGAAAGCCAGGTCCGGATCGGTCCTTCCGTTCGTTGCCGCAGCAGGGGCCCGGGAGCCGCTGTCCTCTGCTCCAGCCGGGCTGGGCTTGAGCCCGATCTCGCTCAGGTCGAGTTCGAAGTCCAGGCCCTGGTGATTGGGCTTGGGCTCGACCGCTTGCGGTGCTGGGGGGGTGGCCGCAGCAGCTGCTCGCTCGGGCAGCGACAGGTCGAATTCGAAATCCAGGCCCTGGTCCTGCGCCTGCCCGGGCGGCTGCTCATCGGTGGGTGCTGCCGCTGCGGGTATTTCGGGCGGCAGCTGGCGCATCAGTTCCTCGGCCCGTTCCCAGCCGGAGCCAGCCTGGCCGGTCAGCTCGGCGATCGGGGCAAGCCACTCCTCGCTGGCGCTACGGTCGCCGCGCTGGACGGCGATCTCCAGCAGCTTGAGGTGCAGCACCAGCTGGGCGGGGTGCTGGCGCAGCGCATCGCGCAGGATCTCCACGGCCTGCTCGAAGCGGCCGTAGGCCAGGTAGACCTCAGCCTCGGCGATGGGGTCGACTTCGGCGCCCAGGGCGTCTTCCGAACCGGCCGCAGGTGTTGCGCTGGCTGCCAGCGCGACGGCAGGGGCCGTCGAGCTGCTCACGGGTCCAGCGCTGGCAGGTGCTGCGTCGCCTTCCATCGGGGCCTGTGGCAGGAGGCTGGCGGGCCGCCTGCGCTGCCAGATCAGGAGTCCGGCCAGCCCGGCCAGCAGCAATGCGGTTGTCGCCAGCCAGGCCGGCTGCAGGATGCGCTCATGCCAGGCCATTGCGGAGGACACCGATGCCGCGGGAAGCGGGGCTGGGGCTGTCGTGGGGGGCGCGGTCGTCGTTGCAGGGGGTGGACTGCCGGAGGGCTCGGCAGTGTCTGCCTCCATGGCAGTCTTCGCGCCAGGGGCCGAGTCTGCGACCGCCGCGACCGGCTCAGCCGGACTGCTGTCAGGCGGTCGCAGGGGTCCTGGCGGCGGCGCGGCTGTCCTGGGGGAGGCTGCATCGGGCTTCTGTCCCGCTGGCGCTGACGGGCTCGGTGGGGCAGCGACAGGCGGGCGCTGAGCCACTGCCTTGCCGCCATTGTCCTGGCTTGCGGGGGGCAGGGCGATGCCGCCAGCGCTCGTCGATGCGACGGGCGTTGAGGCAGCGCTCCCGGGTGGGCCGGACGGGGAGGGGGTGCTGCGCGCGGGGCTGAGCAGCAGGCGGTACTGGCGCGTCAGCTGGCCGCCCTGCCAGCGGGCTTGCAGCAGCAGGTCGACAAAGGCTTCGTTGACGATTTCACGACCCTGCACGAACAGCCTGGCCTGGCCTGACGGACTGGTTTCGAGCTCAAGCAGCAGTGACGCGAGCAGCGGCTTGTATTCCAGACCGGCGGCCTGGAATGCCGCAGCGTTGGCGATCGTGATCTGCAGCGTCTCGGCTTCCTCGGCGCTCAGCGCAGGAAGTTCGATGCTGACCCGCAGGGGCTCGCCCAGGGCTGACTGGAGCTGCGCAGGTCCCAGGGCGAGCGCCCAGGCGTCGGCACCCAGCAGGCAGCCCAGCAGCAAGCTGCTCGCTGTCCAGCGGCGCCAGATCCGGGTCCTGGGCGGCCGGCCGGCAGGGGCGCCGGCCAAGTGGCGGGAGAAATCGTGGGCAGGGATCGGATGCACGTTGACCTCGATTCTGATATGACAGAAATCACCATATCAGCAAGCCAATCTCGTGACAAGCGAGTCGAAGTCCTGGTTGAAAATGAGAAAAGCCGGAGACGAGGCTCCGGCTGTTCGGGTTCAGGCCGGGCAAGCCGGCCTGGTAGAAAGGGGTCAGGCGTCGAGCAGGATGCGCAGCATGCGGCGCAGCGGCTCGGCGGCGCCCCACAGCAGCTGGTCGCCGATCACGAAGGCCGAGAGGTACTCGGGGCCCATGTTGAGCTTGCGCACGCGGCCGACGCCGATCTCCAGGCCGCCCGTGATGGAAGCCGGGGTAAGCTCCTTGACGGTGATGGCGCGGTCGTTCTCGACGAACTTGACCCAGGGGTTGCCGCCCTTGATGATGGACTCGATCTCTTCCAGCGGCAGGTCCTTCTTGAGCTTGAGCGTCAAGGCCAGACTGTGGCAGCGCATCGCGCCGATGCGCACGCACAGGCCGTCCACGGGAATAGTGGCTTCGGTGCCGAGGATCTTGTTGACCTCGGCCTGGCCCTTCCACTCTTCCTTGGACTGCCCGTTGGGCAGCTGCACGTCGATCCAGGGGATCAGGCCGCCGGCCAGCGGGGCGCCGAAGAACTCGGTCGGCACGTCCTCGCGGATGGTCTTGGCGACCTTGCGGTCGATCTCGAGGATGGCCGAAGCCGGCGTGGCCAGCTCGTCGGCGACGGCGGCGTGCACCACGCCCATGCCCTTGAGCAGTTCGCGCATGTGGTTGGCGCCGCCGCCCGAAGCCGCCTGGTAGGTCATCGAGCTGACCCACTCGACCAGGCCGGCCTTGAACAGTCCGCCCAGACCCATCAGCAGGATGGAGTTGGTGCAGTTGCCGCCGATCCAGTTCTTGCCGCCGGCGGCCAGCGCCTTGCGGATCACGTCGTCGTTGACCGGGTCGAGCACGATGACGGCGTCGGATTCCATGCGCAGCGAGGAGGCGGCGTCGATCCAGTGGCCCTGCCAGCCGGCAGCGCGCAGCTTGGGGAAGACTTCCTTGGTGTAGTCGCCGCCCTGGCAGGTGATGATGACGTCGCACTGGGCCAGCGCCGCGACGTCGTTGGCGTCCTGCAGCTGGGTGTGCGCCTTGGCCTGTGCCGGGGCCTTGCCACCGGCGTTGGAGGTCGAGAAGAAGATCGGCTCGATGTGGTCGAAGTCGCCTTCAGCCACCATGCGGTCCATCAGGACCGAGCCCACCATGCCGCGCCAGCCCACGAGGCCGACCAGATTGCCCACTTTGCTCATCGCAAACCCTTTCAAAGTACAAGAGATGGGGCTTGCGGCCCCGCTTGGTTTTCCCGGCTCGTCTGGCCGGGTGGGGGCGCGACGAACCGGAGCTGGATCAGCCCTTAATGGTGATGATCTTGGTGAAGCTTGCGCGCACGGCCATGCCTGCCGATGCGAGATCAGCAAGGTCTTGAGCGGGGGGACGGGCGACAAACATGGGAGAATATTGTAGCGGAACGCCAATCGGTCCGCCAGATGCCAGGCGTCTTGCTGTCATGACAGCCCTCATGGATCGGTGGCTGATGCAGGACAGATGCGGCAAATCATGTCCGGCTCTCCTTCCGGCGAAAAAAAAGCAGCCCGAGCGGGCTGCCTTTCACGCTTGACGGGCGAGGCGATGGAATCAGCCCAGCGCCTTGACGACCGCGTCGCCCATCTCGGCGGTGCCGACCTTGGTCGTGCCTTCGCTGTAGATGTCGCCGGTGCGCAGGCCCTGCGCCAGCACCTTCTGCACGGCGGCCTCGATGCGCTGCGCAGCGGCTTCCTGGTTCAGGCTGAAGCGCAGCATCATCGCGGCCGACAGGATGGTCGCCAGCGGGTTGGCGATGCCCTTGCCCGCGATGTCGGGGGCGCTGCCGTGGCTGGGCTCGTACAGGCCCTGGCCCTTGGAGTTCAGCGAGGCCGAGGGCAGCATGCCGATCGAGCCGGTCAGCATCGAGGCCTCGTCCGACAGGATGTCGCCGAACATATTGCCGGTCACGATCACGTCGAAGGCCTTGGGCTGCTTGACCAGCTGCATCGCGGCGTTGTCGACGTACATGTGGTCGAGCGCGACGTCGGGGTACTGCTGGCCGATCTCGACCATGACGTCCTTCCAGAGCTGGAAGGTCTCGAGCACGTTGGACTTGTCGACGCTGGTGACCTTCTTGTTGCGTTTGCGCGCGGCCTGGAAGGCGACATGCGCGATGCGCTCGATCTCGGGGCGCGAGTAGCGCATGGTGTCGAAGGCTTCCTCGGCGCCGGGGAAGTGACCATCTGCGGCGACGCGGCGGCCGCGCGGCTGGCCGAAGTAGATGTCACCGGTCAGCTCGCGGATGATCAGGATGTCGAGGCCGGCGACCAGCTCGGGCTTGAGGCTGGAGGCGTGGGTCAGCTGCTCGTAGCAGATCGCGGGGCGGAAGTTGGCGAACAGGCCCATGTGCTTGCGCAGGCCCAGGATGGCCTGTTCGGGGCGCAGCGGACGATCGAGCTTGTCGTATTTCCAGTCGCCGACGGCGCCGAACAGGATGGCGTCGGCCGCGTCGGCCAGCTTGAGCGTGGACTCGGGTAGCGGGTGGCCGTGCACGTCGTAGGCTGCGCCGCCGACCAGGGCATGCTCCATCTCGATGTTCAGGTCGAGGGCGTTGAGGACCTTGACGGCTTCGGCGACGATCTCGGTGCCGATGCCATCGCCGGGGAGGACTGCGATTTTCATGCTGTGATTCTTTGGGTTACGGCGGCCGCCATGGCCGCCGGGGATCGGACTGTGAGCGCTTCAGCCCTGCATCGTGTGCGCGAGCCAGGGCTTGGAAGACAGGCGATTCGCCTCGTAGGCCTTGATCTTGTCGGCGTGGCGCAGCGTCAGGCCGATGTCGTCGAAGCCGTTGAGCAGGCAGTACTTGCGGAAGGGCTGGACGTCGAAGGCGATCTCGCTGCCGTCGGGCTTGACGATGAGCTGGCGCTCGAGGTCGACGGTCAGCTCGTAGCCCGGGGTCGCGTGCACCTCGTCGAACAGCTGCGCGACGACGGCGTCAGGCAGCTGGATCGGCAGCAGGCCGTTCTTGAAGCAGTTGTTGAAGAAGATGTCGGCAAAGCTCGGCGCGATGATGACGCGAAAGCCGTACTGCTCGATCGCCCAGGGCGCGTGCTCGCGCGAGGAACCGCAGCCGAAGTTCTTGCGCGCCAGCAGCACGCTGCTGCCCGCGTAGCGTGGCTGGTTCAGCACGAAGTCCGGGTTGGGCTGGCGCTGCGACTCTGGCACGCCGGGCTGGCCGACGTCGAGGTAGCGCCACTCGTCGAACAGGTTGGGACCGAAACCAGTCTTGCGGATCGACTTCAGGAACTGCTTGGGTATGATCGCGTCGGTGTCGACGTTCTCGCGATCCATCGGGGCCACGAGGCCCTTGAGGGTGGTGAATTTTTTCATGGTGATCGGGCTTACTTGGCGGCCTTCTCGATCGCGGAGCCGGCCTTCTCGATGTCCTGGCCGATGCCGCGCACGGTGTTGCAGCCGCCCAGCGCGAGCAGGCCGGCGGCGGCGATCAGTGCAGTCAACAGTTTCATGGTCGGACTCCTTGAGCTTGAATCAGGCGAATTGGCGCACGTCGACGAAGTGGCCCTCGATCGCTGCGGCAGCGGCCATCGCGGGGCTGACGAGGTGGGTGCGGCCGCCCGCGCCCTGACGGCCCTCGAAGTTGCGGTTGCTGGTCGATGCGCAGCGCTCGCCCGGCTCGAGGCGGTCGGCGTTCATCGCCAGGCACATCGAGCAGCCCGGCTCCCGCCACTCGAAGCCGGCGTCCTTGAAGACCTGGTCCAGCCCCTCGGCCTCGGCCTGCGCCTTGACCAGGCCAGAGCCCGGCACCACCAGCGCCTGCTTGACGCTGGCGGCGACCTTGCGGCCGAGCTTTTGCACGATGGCGGCAGCCTCGCGCATGTCCTCGATGCGGCTGTTGGTGCAGGAGCCGATGAAGACCTTGTCGACCGCGATCTGGTCCAGCGGCGTGCCGGCCTGCAGGTTCATGTAGGCCAGCGCGCGCTCGTAGGCGCCGCGCTTGTTCGGGTCCTGCTGCTCGGCCGGGTTCGGCACCACGTCGGTCACGGGCAGCACCATCTCGGGCGAGGTGCCCCAGGTGACTTGCGGCAGGATCTGCGCCGCATCGAGCTCGACCACGGTGTCGAAGACGGCGTCGTCGTCAGAGTGCAGCGTCTTCCAGTAGGCGACGGCGGCGTCCCATTCGGCACCGGTCGGCGCCAGCGGGCGGCCCTTGACGTAGGCTATCGTCTTGTCATCGACTGCGACCAGGCCGGCGCGCGCGCCACCCTCGATCGCCATGTTGCAGACCGTCATGCGGCCTTCCATCGACAGGGCGCGGATAGCGCTGCCGCCGAACTCGATCGTGTAGCCGGTGCCGCCGGCGGTGCCGATCCTGCCGATGATGGCCAGCACGATGTCCTTGGCGCCGCAGCCGGCGGGCAGCTCGCCCTCGACCTTGACCAGCATGTTCCTGGCCTTCTTGGCCAGCAGGGTCTGGGTCGCCATGACATGCTCGACCTCGGAGGTGCCGATGCCGTGCGCCAGCGCGCCGAATGCGCCGTGGGTCGAGGTGTGCGAGTCGCCGCAGACCACGGTCATGCCGGGCAGGGTGGCGCCGTTCTCGGGGCCGACCACGTGCACGATGCCCTGGCGCTTGGACATGAAGGGGAAGAAGGCCGCCGAGCCGAACTCCCGGATGTTGGAGTCCAGCGTCGTGATCTGCTCCTTCGAGATCGGGTCCTCGATGCCGTCGTAGCCCTTTTCCCAGCCGGTGGTCGGGGTGTTGTGGTCGGCGGTGGCGACGACCGAGCTGACGCGCCAGAGCTTGCGGCCGGCCTCGCGCAGGCCCTCGAAGGCCTGCGGGCTGGTGACCTCATGCACCAGGTGGCGGTCGATGTACAGCACCGCGGTGCCGTCTTCCTCGACGTGGACGACATGCTCGTCCCAGATCTTGTCGTAAAGGGTGCGTCCCATGCGTGAATCTCTCGTGACTGGTCAAACCACTCATTGTATTCCCAGCTCCCGAGCTCGCATGAAAAAGCCCGCGCGGGCGCGGGCTTTGCGGGCAGTCGCCGGGCGACAGCGCTGGAGGGTCAGCGCTTGAAGCCGGCCGGGACGTCGCGCTTGGGCGAGCCGGTGAACAGCTGGCGCGGGCGGCCGATCTTGTACTCGGGATCGCTGATCATCTCGTTGAGCTGGGCGATCCAGCCAACGGTACGGGCCAGCGCGAAGATGCCGGTGAACAGGTTGACCGGGATGCCGATGGCGCGCTG
>JBDLTM010000039.1:0-12711 GCA_039805805.1 Pseudomonadota bacterium
AGCAAGTACGGCGTCAACCGCCTGCAGGGCACTGTCACTGGTATCGACGCCGTCAACAAGACTGTCACCTACTCGACGGCCTCGGGCAACGTCGTGCTCACCTATGACAGGCTGGTGCTGGCGCCCGGACTGGAGTTCGACCTCATGCCCGGCATGAGCAATGCCAGCCAGTACGACACGCTGGTGCCGCATGCCTGGAAGGCGGGGGCGCAGACCACCCTGCTGCGGCAGCAGTTGCTCGCCATGCCGGACTACCAGAACGTCGTCATCACGATCCCGCTGGCGCCCTATCGCTGCCCTCCGGGTCCCTACGAGAGGGCCTGCGTGATCGCGGACTGGCTCAAGGCCAACAGGCCCAACAGCAAGGTCATCGTGCTCGACGCCAACGGCACTATCCAGGCCCAGGCCGGCAATTTCCAGAAGGCCTTCGATGGCGCCTACGGTTACCGGGTCGATTACCGCCCGGGTTGCACGGTCACCAACCTGCAGCTTGTAGCGGGCGCCAACATCGTCACCTACACCCAGAGTGGCAGCACGCAGGTCGTGACCGCTGCCGTGCTCAACCCGATCCCGCCTCAGCGCGCTCCTGCCTTGCTTGTCGATTCGGGGCTGGTCAGCGGCAAGTTCGCTCCGGTCAACCTGCTGAGCTACGAGTCCACGCTGCAGTCGGGCATCCATGTCATCGGCGACGCCTGCATCTCGGGCATGCCCAAGGCCGGCCACATCGGCAACCAGGAAGCCAAGACCTGCGCCAACGCGATCGTCAATGCCCTGAAAGGCAGCCAGTACGCGCTCGCCGAAAGCTCTCCAGTGCTGAACTCGGCCTGCTTCACGCCGCTCACCAGCACCAAGGCGACCTGGCTGTCGGCCGTCTACCAGTACTCGAACGGCATCATGGTGCCGTCGACGCAGAACGGCGTCACCCAGCCCAGGGCTGCCAGTTCGGCCACCACGGGCAACTACGCAGACATGCAGAAGTGGTTCAGCACGCTGATGGGCGACACCTTCGCCTGATGCACGACACGCAGGTCTAGCGAGCCGTGACGCGCGTGAACGGCGGCAGGCCCTGCAGCAGGCGCTGGCCGTAGCTGGTCTGGCCCAGGCGGCGGTCGTAGCAGGTCACGTGCGCCTCGTCGTCCTCGGTGCGGATCGCGCGGCCCACCCACTGCGCGAGCCGTATCGCGGTCGCCGGCACCACCAGCTCGACGAAGGGGTCGCGCCCGACCTGGCGCAGCCACTCGGCGCGCGCCTCGCCGACCGGATCGTCGGGCGGTGCGAAGGGCAGCTTGGTGATGAACAGGTCCTCGCACAGCTGGCCCGGCAGGTCAAGCCCCTCGCCGAAGGACTGCATGCCGAAGATCACCGACGGCAGGCCGGCCGCGACGCGCTCGCGATGGCGCGCGAGCAGCTGGAAGCGCGGCAGCGCGGTCTGCACCAGCACCGTCTCGCGCAAGTCGTCCGGCAGCGACTCCTCGGCCAGCTTGAGCTGGGCACGCGAGGTGAACAGCACCAGCGCGCCATGCTCGACTTTTTCCAGGTCCCGCAACAGCGCGCGAACCATGGCCTGGTTGTAGGCATTCGCGTCCTTGGGGTCGGGCAGGTGGTCGACCAGCACCAGCCGGCCCTGGCGCGCGAAGTCGAACGGACTAGGGACTTCCAGCGCGACCATGGCCGGGTCGCCGAACAGCCCTGCCTCCTTGAGGAAGAAGTCGAAGCGGCCGCAGCTCGTCAGCGTGGCCGAGGTCAGCACCGCGCCGCGCACCGCGTTCCAGAGGTGGTGGCGCAGCGTCGCGCCCGGCAGCGTCGGGCTCGCGTGCGCCTGCAGCACGATGTAGTCGCCCTGGGTCGCGAGCGTGAACCACTTGGCCGGCGGTGCAGTCCCCTCGTCGACATCCTGCAGCAGCAGTTGCGTGGTCGATACGACCGCCTCCAGCCGCGGCGCGATGGTGCCGAGCTGGGCGTAGAGCTGCGACAGCCTTCTCGCCTCGTCGGGCTGGGACTTGATCTCGGCCTTGAGCGCCTTACTGACCTGGCGCAGCACGTCGAGAAAGGCATTGGCAAAGTGCGACACCAGCGCCAGCGGCTCGAGCAGCTCCGGGTGCAGCTGGCCGCGCGGCACGCGGTAGCGGCCCGGCTGTGCTGAAGCGCCCTGCCCGCCTGCGCCAGCGCCGAAGCCGCGCCTTGCGCCCCAGGCCGGCGTCTCCTCGCCCTTGAGCGCGGCGCCATGGTGGTGCATCACGAGACGCTCCAGGTCGTGCATGTGCTGGCGAAGCTGGGCCGAGAGGCGAGGAATCTCGGCCACCTCGGACACCGCCAGCAGCCCACCGGTGCGCACCGCCTGGCTGGCGAGCTTGTCGATCCACTTCAGGCGGCTCAGGTCCATGCTGCTGGCGAACTGGTCCAGCGCGATGCCCGGCAGGTGATGCGCCTCGTCGAGCACCAGCAGGCAGTTGTCGAGCTCGGGCAGCATGCGCGACCCCAGCGATGACAGCAGCAGGTCGTGGTTGACCACGATCACCTGCGCGCCGACCAGGGTCTTGCGCGCCGCATAGTAGCTACACTGGTCGTAGGCCGGGCAGTGACGCGCGGTGCAGCTGCTGCCCTCGGCCGCCACCGCCGCCCACCAGCCGGCCTCGGGCGGCTGGGCGAGCTGGTCGCGGTCGCCGTCCCAGCGGCCACGCTCGAGCTGCTGCGACAGGTCCTGGTAGAAGGCGCGCCGCTCGGCCTGCTCCTGCGCCAGGCTCAGGCTACGGCCGGCGCTCGTCGGCCGGGCCTCGTCGGCGAACAGGTCGTCCTCGGCGTCCCAGGCCGCGTCGCCGTCGGCATCATCGGCTCCATGGGTCCAGCGGTCGAGCTTGAGCTTGCAGACATAGCGCCCGCGCCCCTTGGCCAGCGCGAAGCGGAACGGTTGCGGCAGGCTGGCCGCCAGCGCCGGCAGGTCCTTGGCCACCAGCTGCTCCTGCAGCGCGACGGTGGCGGTCGAGATCATCACGCGCGTGTTGCGCTCCAGCGCCAGCGCGATCGCCGGCACGCTGTAGGCCATCGACTTGCCCACGCCAGTGCCGGCCTGGATCACCGCGATGGATCGCTGCGGCTCCAACTCCTCGATAGCCCCGTCCTCGTCCTCGGGCGGCTTGCCGAGGTCGGCCTCAGCGAAGGTCAGCGCGACCTGCTCGGCCATCAGGCGCTGGCCCGCGCGCTCGCGCAGGCCGCTGGCCGCCACCACCTCGTCGAATACCTGCAGCGCCGCGCGCGCCATTTCTGCCTTGGACATGGGGCGGGAGTGTGGCATGAAAACCGGCTCGGCTGGGCTTACAATGAGCACTTCGACATCTGCGGAAGCGTGGCAGAGTGGTCGATTGCACCGGTCTTGAAAACCGGCAACGGGCAACCGTTCGTGAGTTCGAATCTCACCGCTTCCGCCATCAGGTCCATCCCTGCGACCGGATCCAGCCCTACTCCTCACCCCACCCCGTCTTCCGCCAGCGCCACTGCGGGCGCCTGCAACCGCGCCGTGGCGATCATCTCGTACAGATGGGCCAGCAGCAGGTCGGTGACCTCGGCGTCGATGCTGCCGCGCTGCTTCTGCTGCTGCATGAATTCGCTGACCGCCTCGGGCGACAGGCCGGCTCGATACGGCCGGTCCTGCACCATGGCCTGGAAGATGTCGGCCACGCGCAGGATGCGCGCTTCCAGCGGCAACGCAGAACCGTCCAGGCCGTAGGGATAGCCTTGGCCACCGGGGGCCTCGTGGTGCTCCGCCGCCCAGGCCGCGATAGCCTCGAAGCCGCGCACCTTGCGCAGGATCTGCTGGGTCGCGAAGCTGTGCGTGTTCATCACCATGCGCTCGTCCTCGTCCAGCGGGCCGGGCTTGTCGAGGATCTCGTCGGGCACGCGCAGCTTGCCGAGGTCGTGCAGCAGGCCGCTCATCTCGAGCTCGTCGCAGCGGTGCCGCTCCAGCCCGAGCCGCTCGCCGAGCCGGCGCGCCACCCTGGCCACTCCCTGCGAATGCGCGGCAGTGAAGCGGCTCTTGGCGTCGACGATGCTGGAGAAGATGCGCGCGAGCTGCAGCATCTCGCCATGAGTCGCCTGCAGCGGCTGGCCCGCTGCCAGCATGTCGCCGAGGCAGGCATGCAGCGAGCCCGGTTCGAGATTGAGCCAGAAGGCCTCATGGGCGCTGGCCCGAAGGAAGGCCTGGACCAGCTCGGGGTCGAAATAGCTGCCGCTGCGGGACTCGATCTCCTGCCGGATCGCCTTGCTCTGCTGCAGCACCTTGCCGCTGGCGTAGTACGGCGCGGCCATCGCATCGACCCGGTCAGCCAGCAAGGTCAGGTTGGCCTGGCGGCGCACGGCGGGATCGAGGTCGAGCTCCAGCAGCCGGTCCCAGCGAGTATGGTGGTAGCGGATCGGCAGCGCCATGCGCGCCAGCGGCCTGAAGTCCTTGAGCAGCTGATGGCCGACCAGGGTGTGCTCCTGCGATCCGGCCCAGTCGAATTCGCTCACCAGATGCTGGTGGGTGACCGTGTTCGAGACCCCGATGTCGTGCAGCAGCCCCAGGTCGAACAGGAACTGGACCTCGTCCGTCGGCAAGCCCAGTTCGCGGGCACACTGCGCCGCCATCACGCCGACCCGCTTGCCATGCGCCACGTCATCAACCCCGACCAGATCCAGGGCGTCGGACAGGGCATAGACAAGCTGGCGGAAATTCGCCTCTATCATTGCTGGCCTCCCTCCTTGTTTTTGACCAGCTTACACCAATCCTGCCAAAGCCCATGCCGGCTTTGCCCATTGCCATCCAAGCTCCATGTCCCAGCCTACCTCCTCCTCCCTCCTCGAGCAACTCCGCAGCGCGCTGGGTGCCGACGCGGTCCTGAGCAGTGACGAAATCGAACTGCGCTACAGGCAGGAGTTCTACTCGCCGCTGCCGGTCGACAGCCGCCCGCTCGCGGTGGTGCGCCCGCGCGACACAGCCCAGGTGTCCGAGGTGCTGCGGCTGTGCCACGCGCATCGCCAGCGCGTCATCACCCAGGGCGGCATGACGGGCCTTTCGGGCGGCGCCCTGCCCTGCGACGGCGAGCTGATCCTCTCGCTCGAGCGGCTGCGCGGCATCGAGGAGATCGACGAGCAGGCCGGCACCATGACCTTGCTGGCCGGCACGCCGCTGCAGCAGGCGCAGGAGGCCGCCGCCGAGCGCGGCTGGCTGGTGGCGGTCGACCTGGGTGCGCGCGGCTCCTGCCAGATCGGCGGCAACGTCTCGACCAACGCCGGCGGCAACCGCGTGATCCGCTACGGCATGACGCGGGCCCAGGTGCTCGGGCTCGAGACGGTGCTGGCCGACGGCACGGTGCTGGACTCGCTCAACAAGATGGTCAAGAACAACGCCGGCTACGACCTCAAGCAGTTGTTCATCGGCAGCGAGGGCACGCTGGGCGTGGTCACGCGCGTGGTGCTGCGGCTCGAGCCCCTGCCCGACAGCGTGCAGACCGCGATGTGCGCGGTCGACAGCTACGAGCAGGTGGTCCAATTGCTGCGCCATGCCCAGCGCCGCCTGTCGGGCCGGCTGTCGGCGTTCGAGGTGATGTGGGCCGACTTCCACGACGCGGTCACCACCCGCATCCCGGGCCAGCGCGCGGCGCTGCCGCCGGGCTCGCCCTTCTACGTGCTGCTCGACCTGCAGGGTGCCGACGCCGAGGGCGACGCGGCGCTGTTCGAGCGCATGCTGGAGCAGGCGCTCGAGGAAGGCCTGATCAGCGACGCGGCGATCGCCAGCTCGGTCAAGGAGGCGCAGGATTTCTGGACGCTGCGCGACTCGCCGGCGCGCTTCCCGGTGATCTGGCCGCAGATCGCGAGCTTCGACATCAGCCTGCCGATCGGCTCGATCGGCGAGTTCGTCGAGCGCCTGCGCGACCGGCTGCAGCAGGCCCTGCCGGGCTGCGAGGCGGTCAACTTCGGCCATATCGGCGACAGCAACCTGCATGTCTGCGTCGCCGTGCCCGGCACCACCGCCGAGAACTTCCCCGAGCACGAGATCAAGGACCTGCTCTACGGCCTGCTGCGCGAGTACCGCGGCAGCATCTCGGCCGAGCATGGCGTCGGCCAGCACAAGAAGGAATACCTGGGCTACAGCCGCAGCGCCGAGGAGATCGCGGTGATGCGCAGCGTCAAGGCCGCGCTCGACCCGCTCGGCATCCTGAACCCCGGCCGCATCTTCGACTGATGCCGGCCAGGCCTGCGCCATGCCCCGGTGCCCGTGCGCCGGCAGCCTCAAGCAGCTGCGGCGCTGATGGAGCCGTCACGCCTCAGTGCTTGCGCAGCAGCTCCAGCGCGGCGCCGAAGTCGAAATCGAGCATGGAGCGCGCCACCGCCTCGTAGTCCGGCCCCAGGCCTGCGCGCAGCAGCGCCTGCTGGCCTTCGAGCAGGGACTGGCATTCGGTGTCGCCCTGCTCGAGCAGAGCGATCAGGCGCTCGCGCAGGCTGCGCCACTGAGTGGCATCGATCGGCACCGGGCCGCTGGCGGCAGCCGCTGCCGGCAGCCGCGCCGCGATGGCCCTGGTCAGTGACTGCAGCGCTGGTGCCAGCTCGGCCAGCAGGGCCGCGCCTTGCCCGGTGCTGGCTGGCTCGCCGAGCGCCTGCTCCAGCCGCTCGGCCTGCGCGCGCAGCGTCCCGGCGCCGACCTGCGCCGAAACACCCTTGAGCGTGTGCGCGAGCCTGTGCGCCAGTGCCCAGTCCTGCGCGGCGATCGCTGCAGCGATGCGCTCGGCCGCCCCCCCCTGATCCGAGACGAAGCGGGACAGCAGCCCGCGGTAGAGCGGCGCTCGGCCCATCGCCTGGCGCAAGCCCAGCGCCGCATCGAGCCCCTCGATGCCCTCGAACTCGGGCGCGGCCGGCTCCGCCGCAGCCATGCCCTGGACTGGCCCGGTCGTTCCGGACCCGTCAGCCTGACGCGCCTCGTCGGGCCGGATCCATCTCAGCAGCTTGGTCTCCAGATCCTTGGGGTCTATCGGCTTGGCGACATGGTCCTGCATGCCCGCCTGCAGACAGCGCTCCCGGTCACCTGCCATGGCATTGGCGGTCATGGCGATGATGGGCAGCTGTCCAAGGCCGGGCATTGCACGGATTCTGCGCGTCGCCTCCAGGCCATCCATGACCGGCATCTGCATGTCCATCAGCACCACGTCATAGCGCTGCTGCCGCAAGCGTTCCAGCGCGGCCTCACCGTCTCCGGCCAGGTCCACCGCCAGGCCGAGCTCCTCGAGCAGCGCCTGCCCTACCTCCTGGTTGATCTCGTTGTCCTCGACCAGCAGGGCCCGCAGCCCGCGCAGTGCCTGGCTGCCGGCCTCGCCGGACTCGATCCGCACTTGCGAAGACACGGCAGCGGGAGCCAGCAGGCGCATGATCGTGTCGAGCAGTTGCGAAGGCGTCACCGGCTTCTCCAGCACTGCGCCGATCTCGAGCCCGCGCGCCGCCTGCAGCAGCTGCTCGCGGTCATGGGCCGAGACCATCAGCACCAGCGGCCGCCGTGCCAGCGGCAGGCGCGCGAGCTCCCTGGCCACGCTCACCCCGTCCATCCCGGGCATCTTCCAGTCCAGGAAGATGACGTCATAAGCCTGCCCCGCCTGCTCGGCGCGCTCGAGCTCGGCCAGCGCCAGCGGCCCGGACTCGACCGCCTCGACCGCAAAGCCCATGGTGGCGATCATCCCGGCAATCGCCGCGCGCGCAGAGTCGTTGTCGTCCACCACCAGCATCCGCAGACCGCCGAGCTCGATCGGGAACAAGGCACGCTGCGGCTGGCCGCTGCCGCGCCCCAGCCTGGCACTGAACCAGAAGGTCGAGCCCCGACCCGGCGCGCTGTCCACGCCCACCTCGCCCCCCATCAGCTCGGCCAGCCGCTTGGAGATCGCCAGCCCCAGGCCGGTGCCGCCGTACTTGCGCGTGGTCGAGTTGTCGGCCTGCTGGAAGCTCTGGAACAGTCGCGCCTGCTGCTCGGCCGTCATGCCGATGCCCGTGTCCTGCACTTCGAAGCGTAGCACGACTGCCTCGCCCTGATCCGACTGCAGCAGCGCCCGGATCCTGATCGTGCCTTGCTCGGTGAACTTGACCGCGTTGTTGGCAAGGTTGATCAGCACCTGGCCCAGGCGCAGCGGGTCTCCGACCAGTTGCGTCGGCAGCTCGGGCGCGAGCTCCAGCACCAGCTCCAGGCCCTTGTCCACCGCCTTTTCGACGAACAGGTCCAGCGTGTTGTGCAGCACCTGCTCCAGGTCGAACTCGACCCGCTCGAGGCTCATTTTGTCGGCCTCGATCTTGGAGAAGTCCAGGATGTCGTTGATGATGCCCAGCAGGTGCTGGCTCGATGACTGGATCTTGCGGATCTGATCGAGCTGCTGCGGGCTCAACGGCGTGCGCAGCACCAGATGGGTCATGCCGATGATGGCGTTCATCGGCGTGCGGATCTCGTGGCTCATGTTGGCCAGGAAGTCGGCCTTGGTGCGCGCGGCCTCCTCGGCCATCTCCTTGGCGCGACGCAGGGCCTCCACCGACTGGTGCTCGACCGTGATGTCCTGGACCATGCCGAAATAGCCATCCATCGGATGCTCGGGGTCGATCGATTGCGCCGACAGCCGGGCCCAGAAGCGGCTGCCGTCCTTGCGCACCAGCTCATGCTCGGTGACGAAGCGACCGCTGGCCTGCAGCTGCGGATTGAACTTGGCGACCAGATCGGCAAAGCTCGCATCGTCGGGATAGAAGACACGCACGCTCTGGCCCGTCATCTCGCCTGGGCCGAATCCGAACATGGTCTCGAGCGTTCGGTTGGCGCGCAATATGATGCGATTGCGCACCAGCAGCAGGCCGGTGATGGCGGCGTCGAAGATCGCCTGCTGCTCGGCACTGGCCTCGCGAAGCGCGGCAGTTGCGGCCTGCATCTCGGCGGTGCGTTCATCCACCATACGCTCCAGCTGGTGCTGGTAGCGCTCGAGCTCGAGTTGGGCGCGCTTGACCAGGGTGATGTCGGTCGAGACGCCGAGCAGCCCTTGGACCCGGCCTCTGGCGTCGCGCAGCGGTACCTTGACCGTATGGTAATAGGCGGTCGAGCCATCCGGCATGAGACCTACGTTCTGCTCCTCCACGCGCTCGCCACCCTCGATCACGCACCGGTCGGCGGCGCGCAACTGTTCGCAGGACTCCGGAGGGAAGAAAGCGCTGTCTTCGCTGCCGATGATCTGCTCTAGTGGCTTGCCGAACAGTTCGCAGTTGTGCCGGTTGGCGTACTGGTAACGGTAATCGGCATCCTTGATGTAGATGTTGGTCTCGACGCTGTCGAGTATGGTGTTGAGGCGCTCCTTGGCATCGAGCGCCTGCTGGCTCATCTCGCGCGCCAGCTGCTCGGCGCGCAGGCGCTGGCCGACCAGCAATCGGCTCAGAGCGAACAGCAACAGGGTCATGAGCGTGCCGCCCACCAGCACCAGCAGCGGATAGGTCCTCTCCAGCGGCAGCAGGAAGCGGCGGCTCGCGCTCGTGGCCAGGGTCCAGCGCCGGCCGCCGACCTCGATTTCCTGGATCTTTTGCAGTCCTTCGACGAGGCCGTCACGCGGCGGCGGGGAACTGTAGACCAGCGTTGCGGGACCCGTCTGCGCCGCACGGCTGTCGTAGAGCTGCAGCAGCAGGTCGGGCTCGCCCGCCGGCAGCAGTTCACGCAGCAGGTCATGGTAGCGCACGCTGGTACCAGCAAAGCCTGTCAGCAGTTCGCGGCGCTCCTCCAGGCTGGCGGGCAGCAGGCCACCGCGGTATATGGCCTGGTAGATCACGAAGGCCGGCACTGGCTCCTGGTCGATGACGAGCTGCGTCCTGGCAGTGATCGTGGGATTGCCGCTGTCGCGCGCGCTCTCGAGCGCATCGCGACGCAGAGGGCTGCTCCAGGCGTCGAACCCCAGCCCCATGGCATTGCGCTCGGTGACCGGAGCCAGGTTGGCGACCAGCACGTAGAAGTCCCGCTGTCCCGCCGGACGCACGACGAAGTCGCGCCCGCTGAGCGCACGCTGCTGCTCGATCATTTCGGGCAAGTCCTTACCCGAGACCGCACGATAGTGGATGAGGTCCGCGAAACCGGGGTAGCTCTCGTCCAGCCGCAGCGTGTCGCGCAATCGCTGCCAGGACTCTTGGGAGACAGTCTCGTTCTGGCCAGCGTAGGCCTGCACCCCGCGCAGCACCTCGCTGAGGCCGACGACATGGGTCTGCAGCTTGCTCCTGAACTCGTTGCTGCGCAGCTCGAATCGCGCCGTGACCATCGAATGGACCCAGCGTTCGCTGAACTGGTACAAAGCCAGGGTCGAGGCCGCGCCGGCGGCCAGGATCAGCCACGAGGTCCAGGACATTGGACTCTTGGTCGCACGGGCATTCCCGGCAGGGAGAGCGACGGCGGCTTTGGACAATCTGGCTTCCTTGCTAGGATCTTGGGATGCAGCTTTGCATCATATTACCCCCGAGGCAGTGATGGAACAGTTTCGCCCGAATCACGCTGAGACAGACCTGACCGATCTGGACGGGAGGCTATACTCGCCGGCCCCAGGGGCACTGGTTTTTCACCACGCGCCCAGCAGAAATGAGCAGCCACCAAGCGATGAACGACGACCAGACCCCGCACAGCCACCCCAGGACTGAAGCCGCGCTGCAGCGCCTGCGCCAGGCCATGGCCACGATCGAGGCCGAGATCGAGGCGCACGGCGGCCGTTACCCCTACAACCACGGCCGCATGAACCAGTCCGAGCTGTGCCGTCGCGCCGATGTCAAGAAGGCCACGCTGCAAAACCCGGTGCACAGGGACACGACCCGGGTCGAGATCATCCAGTGGTGCGACGCCGTCAACGCCAGGCTGATGCAGGCAAAGGACGCGGCCAGGCTGGAAGACGGCGCCGCACCGCAAGCTGATGCATCCACCGCCCAGGCCCTGCAGCAGCAGCTCGATGCGGCGCTGCGGCGCATCTCCGAGCTCGAACAGGAAAACGCCACCCTGCGCGAGCGGCTGGGCCTGGCCTGAGCGCCGCAGGAGGACGGCGGCAGCAGGGAGTCAGTGCCCGGCCAGGCCGCTGGCGAGCCAGTTCGCGACGGCCAAGGTCTCGGTCGGCCGGACCAGGCGGGCGACTTCATGCCCGTCGCGCAGCAGGATCAGCGTCGGCCACAGCTTGACCCTGTACGATCGCCCGAGCGGTCGGCCCGGACCGTCCTCGACCCGGACATGCTCCAGCCCTGGATGCGCCGCCAGCGCTTCGTACAGCGGCTGCTGCGCGGCCTGGCAATGGCCGCACCAGTTGGTGCCGAAATCCAGCAACACCATTCCGGCGCGGGAATCGACCTCGCCGCGCGTGGGCGCATCGGCTGAATAGGGGATGGGTGAGGACATGGAAGCCATGGTTCGGAGTTAAACAGGCTCCCAGCATAGCCCAAGGGGTCCGGATACGACCCCAGAAACAGAAAACCCTTGCAAGCGATCTTGCAAGGGTTTTGATCTTGGCGGAGTGGACGGGACTCGAACCCGCGACCCCCGGCGTGACAGGCCGGTATTCTAACCAACTGAACTACCACTCCTGGCAGGCAGCTTTCGCGAGTCGATCTGCACCGACTGGCCAAGCACTGCAACTTGGCGACCCTACGGGGATTCGAACCCCGGTACTCACCGTGAAAGGGTGATGTCCTAGGCCTCTAGACGATAGGGTCGTATGAGGACTTGAATTGTGGAACCATTTGGTGGAGGTAAGCGGGATCGAACCGCTGACCTCTTGCATGCCATGCAAGCGCTCTCCCAGCTGAGCTATACCCCCATGGTGCCACAACAGCAACGAATTGTTGGCGGAGTGGACGGGACTCGAACCCGCGACCCCCGGCGTGACAGGCCGGTATTCTAACCAACTGAACTACCACTCCTGATGACTCTGCCAGCCGATCTTTCGATCAACCAGCCAAGCGTCATAAGCTTGGCGACCCTACGGGGATTCGAACCCCGGTACTCACCGTGAAAGGGTGATGTCCTAGGCCTCTAGACGATAGGGTCAAAACCTGGACGACTGATTTGCTGCAAACCCTGATGGTGGAGGTAAGCGGGATCGAACCGCTGACCTCTTGCATGCCATGCAAGCGCTCTCCCAGCTGAGCTATACCCCCTCTGGTTTGCAACGTTGCAGATTGTACATCACTTTTTGCTTTATCGATTTCAGCCTTATCGACTTTCATCTTTATCGCGTTTCGCGCTGCCTGTCTGCATCAGCAAGACTCGCATTGTATAGCGATTTTCAGGCTTTGCGCAAGTTCATCAAAACTTTTTCGCGACCCTGCAGGAACAGCACCGCGTCGACCGACGGCGTCTGCGGCGTGCCCATGACGAGCACGCGCACCGGCATCGCCAGCGCGGGCATCTTGAGGCCGAAATCGGCCAGCGTGGCCTTGAGCGCGGCGGCGATCGCCTCCTTCGACCATTCGCCCTGCTCGAGCTTGCCAGCGAAGGCGGCAATCGCCGGCCTGACGGCGTCGGCCAGGTGCTTGTCGAGGTCGGCCTGCTGCGGCGTGACTTCGGTATAGAAGGCAGCCGCCCAGTCAGCCAGCACGACGGTGGTGTCGCAGCGGTCCTTGAACAGCGCGCAGATGGCTTCCAGGCGCTCGTCGGCCTCGATGCCGCGCTTCTGCAGCTGCGCCGCCACCAGGGGGACGAGCTCGGCGTCGGGC
>JBDLTM010000040.1:0-12700 GCA_039805805.1 Pseudomonadota bacterium
AAGGTGATCGTGGTGCCGGGCCGCCTGGTCAACGTGGTGCTCTGAGCGCCATGGAAGCCGAGCGTCTGCCCGCCTCTCCGCTGCCGACCGCGGGCCGCCGCGCCTGGCTCGGCGCGACGCTTGCTGCCGCTCTGACGCTCGGCCTGGGCGGTTGCGGCTTCCGCCTGCGCGGACCGACCCGGCTGCCGTTCGCCTCGCTGCGAACCAACCTGTCCGAGCGCAGCGAGATCGGGCGCGAGCTGCGCGCGCAGCTCGCCGCCAGCGGCGTGCAGGTGCTTGGGCCCACCCCGCCCGGCCAGCCGCCGCAGCCGGCCGACGTCGAGCTGACCGTGCTGACCGAGCAGCGCGAGCGTGTCGTGGTGGGCATGACGGCCATCCGCCAGGTGCGCGAGCTGCAGCTGCGCACGCGCTTCAAGTTCCGGCTGCGCAGCGGCAAGGGCCGCGACCTGATCGATGACACCGAGCTGCTGCTCGAGCGCGACCTCAGCTACGACGAGGCGCTGGCGCTCGGCAAGCAGGTCGAGGAGGAACTGCTCTACCGCGAGATGCAGTCCGACATCGTGCGCCAGCTGATGCGCCGGCTGGCGGCGGTGAAGGGTCTCTGATCCGACCGGGCAGGATCATGCCACGCGGTCGCGCGAGCGCATCAGCGTGCTCTTGCCGAACAGGCTCCCGATCAGGTCGACCGCCAGCTCGGCGCTGCGGTTGCGCAGGTCGAGCGCCGGATTGAGCTCCATCAGGTCCAGGCTGGCGAGCCGGCCGCTGTCGGCGATCATCTCCATGCAGAGCTGGGCCTCGCGGTAGTTCGGGCCGCCGCGCACTGGCGTGCCGACCCCTGGGGCGATCTCGGGGTCGAGGAAGTCGATGTCCAGGCTGAGATGCAGATGCGTGTCATCGGCGAGCCCGAGCAGGGCCTGCTCCATCGCATGCCGCATGCCGTGCTCGTCGATGTAGCGCATGTCATAGACCTCCAGCCCCTGCTCGTGCACCAGCCGTCGCTCGCCGGGGTCGACGCTGCGGATGCCGAGCTGGCGCAGCTGGCCCGGCCGCAGCGCAGGACATTCGCCGGCGAGCCCGGTGAGTTCGGCCGGCCCGAGCCCGCACAGGCAGGCGACCGGCATGCCGTGCAGGTTGCCGCTCGGCGTCAGATCGGGCGTGTTGAAGTCGGCATGGGCGTCGAGCCAGAGCACGCGCAAGGGCCGGCCCTGCTCGCGGCAGTGGCGGCTGACCGCGCTGATCGATCCGATCGCCAGGCTGTGGTCGCCACCGAGCAGGATGGGCAGGCGCTGCTGCCGCAGTTCGGCCAGGACCGCGTCATGCACGAGCCGGTTCCAGGCCTCCACTTCCCTCAGGTGGCGGTAGCCGCCGACGCCGGGCTGGCAGGGATTGGGCGGACCGGCCAGGTTGCCGCGGTCGAGCACCGGCAGGCCGCGCTGCTCGAGCGCCTGCTGCAGGCCGGCGACGCGCATTGCGTCCGGCCCCATGCCAGCGCCCCTGGTGCTGGCGCCGACGTCGGTCGGCGCGCCGACCAGGCTGACGCGGGAATCGGGACTGACAAGCATCCAGCTCTCCTGCAGGGCGATGGCCCCACTCTACAATCAAACGCTGATCATGCAAGTCCCTGCCCAACAACTGGCCGCCCAGCTGCAGCGCGGCCTGAAATCCCTCTACACGCTGCACGGCGACGACCCGCTGCTGCAGCAGGAGGCGGCCGACGCTATCCGCGTGGCGGCCCGGGCGCAGGGGCATGGCGAGCGCAGCGTGTTCACCGTCGCCGGGGCGCATTTCGACTGGAGCGCGGTCATGGCGGCGGGCGGCAGCTTGAGCCTGTTTGCCGACAGGCAGCTGGTCGAGATCCGGATCCCGTCGGGCAAGCCGGGCAAGGAGGGGTCGGCCGCGCTGCAGCAGATCGCCGCCAGTTCCGCCGGCCAGGACGACACGCTGACGCTGGTGCTGCTGCCGCGGCTCGATGCCGCGACGCAGAAAAGCGCCTGGTTCGGCGCGCTCGACGCCAACGGCGTCACGGTGCGGATAGATCCGGTCGAGCGCGCCCAGCTGCCGGGCTGGATCGCGCAGCGCCTGCAGCTGCAGGGCCAGCGCGTCGCCGCCGGCGAGGAGGGCCAGCGTACCCTGGCCTTCATGGCAGACCGGGTCGAGGGCAACCTGCTCGCCGCGCACCAGGAGATCCAGAAGCTCGGCCTGCTGTATCCGGCGGGCGAGCTCGGATTCGAGCAGGTCGAGGGCGCGGTGCTCAACGTCGCGCGCTACGACCCCTTCAAGCTCGCCGAGGCGGTGCTCGATGGCCAGCCCGCGCGCGCGCAGCGCATGCTCGACGGCCTGCAGGCCGAAGGCGAGGCGCCGGTGCTGGTGCACTGGGCGCTGGCCGACGACATCCGGGCGCTGCACCGCGTCAAGCGCTCGGTCAGCGAAGGCCGGCCGCTGCCGATGGTGCTGCGCGAACAGCGCGTCTGGGGCGCAAAGGAAAAGCGCTTCGAGCGCGTGCTGCCGCGCCTGTCGATGCAGCAGCTGGCCGGCTGGCTGCAGGACGCCCATGTCGTCGACGGCATCGTCAAGGGACTCAAGCACCCCGACTGGCCCGACGACCCCTGGCAGTCGCTGCACCGGCTGGCGCTGCAGGTCTGCCGTGCCTGCGCGGCGCGTTGACCTGGCGGTTCAGCCACACCCTTTCCCGCGTCGCGGCAAGCTCGATCCATGTCAGGCCCTGGTGCGTGGGGCGCCTGCATAGGGGCT
Source organism: Pseudomonadota bacterium (assembly GCA_039805805.1). GTDB lineage: Bacteria > Pseudomonadota > Gammaproteobacteria > Burkholderiales > Burkholderiaceae_C > Malikia. The sequence goes on from JBDLTM010000040.1 coordinate 2,752, forward strand.
GGTTTCAGTGGGATGTCGTGCCGGCGTGGCGTTCCAGGAAGCGGGGCAGGACCGCCTTGCTGCATTGCTGCAGCGCCTGCAGGAAATCATGGTCAGGGCTCGCGATGCCGTGCTGCTCGCGCAGGTCGCGCTGCATGCGCAGCAGCAGCTCGGCCGTGACTTCGGCGTCGGACAGCGCGCGGTGCGCCCGGCCGTTGCGCGGCAGCGCATGGAAGGAGGCCAGCGTCCCGAGCTTGTGGTTGGGCGCCTGCGGATAGAGCCGTCGGGCCAGCAGCACGGTGCAGGCGAAGGGTTGCGCGGCCTCCAGCCCGATGCGGCCGAGCTCGGACTGCCAGAACTTGCGGTCGAAGCTCGCGTTGTGCGCCACCAGCGGCAACTGGCCGACGAAGCGGGCCGCCTCGGCCATCACCTGGGCGACCGGTGGCGCCTCGCGCAGCATGGCGTTGCTGATCCCGGTCAGTTCGGTGATGAAGGGGGGTATCCAGACGCCGGAATTCATGAGGCTCTGGAATCGGTCGACGATGCGGCCGGCCTCGGTCAGCACGATGGCGACCTCGGTCGCACGGCCACCCGCCTCGGGCATCAGCCCGCTGGTCTCGAAGTCAATGACGGCTATCACGTTCATGGTGGCGCTAGTCTACGCCGTCCCCCACCGTGGGATCCGCTGGCGCGTTGACGGGTGCTCCAGCACCAGGCCGGGACGGTCCTATGTTGCTTTTGAAGCATATTGAATGCTGTAGTCGTCTAATGGTTATCACTATTATTCGAGGTCATATGCATCATTAAGATCGTAGCCATGTCTGCCAGATACCACTCTGTGCCATGTTTGGCCATCCTTTCCAGACCCCGGAGCTGGGCGCTCGCCTGGCTCGCCTTGCCGATTTCGGTGCGGGCGGCCACCGCCGACGTCCCCCCAGCCGCGCTGGGGGCGGTGCTGCTCCTGCCGCTGGTGCTGGCAGCCCTCGCCGGCTGGAGCTCGAAGTGGCGCGCCGACCAAGGCTTGCGCCAGGGCGAAATCAGGCTCGAGGCCGCCAGGCAGGAGCTGCTGTCCTGCCGCGGGCAAGCCCGCGAACTGGCCGAACAGGCAGCGCAGGCCCGGCAGGATTGCCAACTTGAATATGATCGGCTGTCGCAGGCCCTGCATGCCAGCGAGCAACGCCTGCGGCTGCACCTCGAATGCACCAGTGAACTGGCCTTCGAACTCGACCTGGACGGCTGCCTGCAGCAGCTCTCGCGCAGCTGGGGCCAAGCGCTGGGCCTGGACCCGGACAGCCTGCTGGGCCAGCACCATGCCTGGCTGGTCCATCCCGAGGACCAGCCGGCCTGCCAGCGCCAGGTCGAGCGCGCGCTGATGAGTCGCAGTCCGCAGCATGACATCCGCTACCGGATCCGGCATGCCGAGGGTGACTGGCGCTGGCATTCGGCCCGCATCGCTCCGCTGCGCAACGCCAACGGACAGATCACGGGCCTGCTCGGCATGGCCCGGGTCATGGGCGAAGGCACAAGGCCCGGCCCGCAGGCGCTGCGCCATAGCCATTTCGATCCGCTCACCGGGCTGCCCGGGAGCAGCCTGTGCCTGGACCGCCTGCAGCAGATGCTCGGGCAGGCTGATCGCCATGCCAGGCGCTCTGCCCTGCTGCTGGTCAGGATCGAGGGCCTCCGGCAGTTCAACCAGCGCCACGGGCATGGCTGGGGGGACCTGATCCTGGTCGAAACGAGCGCCCGCCTCACCGCCAGCGTCCGAAGCTCCGACACGGTCGGACGCCAGCAGGGCGGGACCTTCATCGTCCTGCTCGCCGAGCTCGGTGATGAACAGGAGGCGGTCGAGGTGGCGCTCAAGTTACGGCGCGTCATGGAACAGCCCCTGCAGTTGCGCGGCAGCACATTGACTTTGACTGCCAGCATCGGGCTGGCCGTCTATCCCCGTGATGGCCTGGATCAGGACGATCTCGTCATTCGCGCCGAGCAGTCCCTGGCCAGCGAAGGAGCGGATGACGAGGCCCGGAACAGCTGGCCGCCGCTGACGCCGTCAGCGCAGGCTGTCGCAGCGCAAATCCCCTGACTCGAAAAATTTTGCTGCGCCGCAACAAAAAAGTCTTGCAACGCAGCCAATCCGCTTCTACAATTCGTTCATGTTGCAGTGCAATATGAAGTCTGGGGAGGGCTCCAGGCACGGCGCAGCAACTCAAATCCCTTTTCAATCTCAGGAGTTAACCATGCTGACCGTCGAACAAATCATCTCCAGCCAGAAAGACCAAGCCGCTGCTTTCTACGAACTGGCCAACCAGGCCGTCAACGGCGCCGAGCGTCTGGCTGAACTCAACCTCAAGACCATCAAGTCTTCCGTGGCTGCCAGCGCTGCCCAGACCGAAGCCCTGTTCGGCGTCAAGGACGTCCAGGGCCTGCTGGCTCTGCAGAACCAGGACATGAAGGCCGCCGCCGAGAAGGCCAGCGCCTATGGCCGCGAACTGTACGAGATCGTTTCCGGTTTCGGCAACCAGTTCACCAAGGTCGCTGAAGGCCGCGCCACCGAAGCCCAGAAGCAGATCACCGCTCTGGTCGACAGCGCCGTGAAGAACGCTCCCAAGGGCACCGAGCAGGCCGCTGCTGCCATCCAGAGCGCCGTCGCCACCGCCGGCAACGCCTTCGAGTCGGTCCAGAAGGCCGTCAAGCAGGCTTCCGAGCAGGCTGCCGCCAGCTTCGACACCATCGCCCAGAACGCCCTGAGCGCTGCCGACGCTGCCGTCAAGACCAAGAAGGCCGCCTGATCCTAGGCTCTGCCTGATCGCGAGCCCCGCTCACCCCTCACGGGGTGGCGGGGTTTTTTTCACCCCCTCGACACCGTTCCGACCGTGGCAACCGCACTCCAGGCCCTGTTGTACCGATCCCGGATCGTGAACCGCCTCGGGCCCTTGCACATGGTGCTGCTGGTAGAGCGCGCCAGGCATGCCAACCAGATGCATGGCATCACCGGCCAGCTGGTCTACTACGATCATGGCTTCATGCAGTACCTCGAGGGTCCCGCCCCGGCACTGGATGATCTTTGGCAACTGCTCCAGCGCGACCCCAGGCATTACGAAGTCGAGCTGCTGGCGCGCTACCCCCTGACTCGCCGCCGCTTTCCCGGCTCACCGATGATGTTCCTCGGCAAGGCCTATTACCGGGACTACCAGCTCTCGGACTTCTGGCCGGTCCAGGCCTTGGACATGGAAGAGCTGCAGCGCCGCTGCCTGGACTGGCAACAGGAGGAAGAGCGAATCGACCGGTTGGCGGACGCTCGAACAGTAGCCTGATCCACCCCCCCGCAACCCTGTGGATAGTTTCCACGGGGTTTTTTGCTTGCCCACAGGCTTGCACTAGTGCCGGAAGTTGCTCTTCGCCCGGTTCGACCGGGCGGGCCATGTGTCCACAAATTTACCCACAGTCTAGACACCTGACACCGGCATGGAAAGCCGCCTTTTCCACAGACTGGGGCGGGGCTCTACTACTACGACTACTTTCTTAATAAAGCAAAAGAGTATTCAATACCGGAAAACCTCGGTCAGGGATGGAAGCGGTAAGTCGCTGCCGCATGGGTGCGCCAGCTGCCGTCGCCGCAGAGCTCCAGCACCTGGCTGTGGTAGTTCAGGATGGTGGAGCGGTGGCCGACGCTGATCAGCGTCACGTCCGACTCGCTCAGCTGCTGATAGAGCTGTCGTTCGTTGGCCAGGTCGAGCGCGCTGGTCGCCTCGTCGAGGATGGCGTAGCGGGGCCGGCTCAGCAGCAGGCGGGCAAAGGCCAGCCGCTGCTGCTCGCCGATCGAGAGCGTCTTCTCCCAGTCGAGTACGGCGTCGAGCCCGCCGCTGCGCCGCGCCAGGTCGGGCAGGTTGACGCGCTCGAGCAGTTCCAGCAGCCGCTCGTCGCTGATCTGGCGCTCGCGCTGCGGATAGAGCAGCTGGCTGCGCAGCGAGCCCAGCAACATGTAGGGCTGCTGCGGCAGGAACAGCATCTCGTCGGCGTGGGGGCGCAGAATCTTGCCGCAGCCGCTGTCCCACAGGCCGACGATGGCGCGCAGCAGCGAGCTCTTGCCGCAGCCGCTGGCGCCGACGACCATCAGGCTGCTGCCGGGCTCCACCGCCAGCGAGAGGTCGCGCACCAGCACCCGCTCCGCCCCCGGGGTCTGCAGCGTCACCTGCTCCAGCCTCAGGCCGCTGAAGCCCTCCACCGACTCGATGCGGCCTGGGGCCGGACGCAGTGGCGCAGCCCTCTCGGATTCGGACTCGGATTCGCCGTCGAGCTGGCGCGAGAAGCCGTCGAGCCGCTCGATGCCGGCGGCAAAGCGGCTCAGGCTCTCGAAGTTGTCCACAATCACCGAGATCGCCGCCAGCACCGCCGTGAAGGCGCCGGCGGCGCGCACCGCCATGCCGACCTCGAGCTCGCCGGCCAGCACGCGCTCGGCGATGATGGCGCTCGGCAGCACGATGGTCAGCATGCTGTAGCCGTACTGGAACAGGTTGAGGAAGAACTGGCCCCTGATCAGCTGGCGGTAGTTGTCATAGGCGGCGGCAAAGCGCTGCCGCACCTGCAGCAGCTCCTGCTGCTCGCCACGGTAGAGCGCGATCGCCTCGGCCTTCTCGCGCACCCGCACCAGTCCGAAGCGCAGGTCGGCCTCGCGCCTGAGCTGGCGGAAGTTGAGCCCGGTCAGGGGCCTGCCGAACAGGCGCAGCGTGATGTAGGTGCCGGCCAGGGCGTAGATCGCCAGGAAATAGACCAGTGTGCGCGAGATGTCCCACAGCACGCTGCTGAAGGCAGCCAGCTGCATCGCGGCGCCGATCAGGATCATCAGGAAGAACAGCGAGCGCTGGGTGAAGGTGTTGATGTCCTCGGCGATGCGCTGGTCGGGGTTGTCGAGCGAGGCCTGCGCGTTGAGCGCGTAGTAGTGGTGGTCGTCGAAATAGCGTTGCACGAAGCGGTGCGTCAGCCAGCGCCGCCAGCGGATGCCGAGCGTGTCGCGCACCCAGTAGAAGCAGGCATAGGTCGGCACGGCGCCGATCAGCAGGCCGAGCGCGAGCCAGATCGCGTGCCAGAAGCGCCCGCCGTCGCGCGCGGCCAGCGCCGAGGTGAATTCGCCGGTCTGCTCGTTGAGCAGCACGGCAAAGGCGGTCTGGCTCAGCAGCAGTAGCACCAGCAGCGCGAGCAGGCCGCGGGCATGCCAGCGCTCCTCGGAGCGCCAGTAGGGCGAGGCGATGTCGAGGAAGCGCTGCCAGAGCTGGCGGTTGACGGTTTTCATGGGGCTGGCTGCTGACGCAGGCTTGGACAGTCCCCATCATGCCTGCAAACTGACCGAACTGAAAAGACTTCAGCCCCGGTGCACCGACAGTCCGGCAAAGGACTGGGCCACCGGCATCAGCTCGATGGCGTTGACGTTGACATGGGCCGGCTGGGTCGCGATCCAGTGCACCGAATTCGCGATGTCCTCGGCGGTGAGCGGCTGGACATTGGCGTAGACGCTGGCAGCGCGCTCGTCGTCGCCATGGAAACGCACGTTGGAGAACTCGGTGCCGCCGCACAGGCCGGGCTCGACATCAGTGACGCGCACGCCGGTGCCGTGCAGGTCGGCGCGTAGGTTCAGGCTGAACTGGCGCACGAAGGCCTTGGTCGCCCCATAGACGTTGCCGCCGGCATAGGGCCAGCTGCCGGCGACCGAGCCGATGTTGATCACGTGGCCGCGACGCCGCTCCACCATGCCGGGCAGCAGCGCGCGCGTGACCTGGACCAGGCCGGTGCAGTTGGTAGCTATCATGGTCTGCCAGTCGTCCAGGCTGGCCCGCTGCGCCGGCTCCAGCCCGAGCGCCAGGCCGGCATTGTTGACCAGCAGGTCGACCTCGGCGAAGCCGGCCGGCAAGGCCGCCGGGATGGCAGCGACCGCCTCCCGGTCACGCACGTCGAGCTCGAGCGGCAGCAGCGCGTCGCCGAGCTCGTCGGCCAGCGCCTGCAGTCGCTCCAGGCGGCGCGCGGTCGCGACCACGCGATGGCCATCCTGGACGAAGCGGCGCGCGATGGCGGCGCCGAAGCCGGCCGAAGCGCCGGTCACGAAAACGATCATGTATTGCTCCTCTGCATGGATACCAGACTGTAACGCCGTGCCGGATCAGTCCTGCAGCGGCTTGACCACGCGCCGCATCTCGGCGCCGTCGGGATGCGGCAGGATCGAGAAGCCCAGGCTGCTCATCAGGCGCAGCATCTTCTGGTTCTCGCTCAGCACGTCGCCGACGATGTAGTGGTAGGACTTCTCGCGCGCGCAGTCCATCAGCGCGTCCATCAGGCGCCGGCCCAGGCCGCTGCGCTGCCAGTCGTCGCTGACCACCAGCGCGAACTCGACCGACTCGCCGTCGGCCATCAGCGCATAGCGGGCGGCGCCGATCTGCGCCGGGCCGCCGACTTCGTCGACCAGTGCGATCAGCGCCATCTCGCGGTCGTAGTCGACCTGGGTGAAGCGCGCCACCAGCGCCGGCGGCAGTTCCTGGAGGCGCTCCATGAAGCGGAAGTAGCGGGTCTCGGGTGAGAGCCGGTTGAAGAAGTCCAGCGTCAGCGCCGCGTCCTCGGGCCGCACCGCGCGCACCGTGACCATGCGACCGTCGCGCATCGGCCAGGCGCGGCTCAGGTGGGCGGGGTAGGGGTGGATGGCCATGTGGCTGTAGCGGGCCTGGCCCGCGCCCAGCGCCGGGTTCAGCCTCATGCGGGCGTCGCCGGCCAGCGTGCCCTGCTCGTCGACGATCAGCGGGTCGATCGCCAGCTCGTCCAGGCAGGGCAGCTCGCACACCAGGTCGGAGACCGCCAGCAGCGTGTTCTCGAGTGCGTGCAGATCGGCCGGCGGGTGCTGGCGGAAGGCGCCGAGTGTGCGCGCGACCCGGGTCGACTCGATCAGACGGCGCGCCAGGAAGCGGTTGAGCGGCGGCAGCGCGAGCGCGCGGTCCTGGAACACCTCCTGCTGGTCGCCGCCGGCGCCGAACGAGATCACCGGGCCGAACACCGGGTCGCGCAGCACCGACAGGCCGAGCCGGCGAGCATGTGGCCGGTCCCGGCAGGCCTCCAGCGTCACGCCGCCGGCCGGCCGCTCCGGGTCGAGCCGGCGTGCCGTCTCCAGGATGTCCTGGCAGGCCAGCCGCACCGACTCCAGGCTGGTCAGGTTCAGCCGCTCCAGCGTGGCGTCGGCGCCGCGGTCGTGGCTGTCCAGCCGCATGTCGACCGGCAGCCCGATCTGCTCGACCATGAACATCGCCTCGCTGGGCGAGCGCGCGATCATCATCGGGGCCGCCGCCACGCCGAAGCTGCGCAGCAGGGCGCGTGTCTCCAGCGCCGACAGCTGGCGCCGGTTGTGTGCCAGCAGGGTGTCGACCAGCACCCTGGCGTTGCCGCTGTCCGGCTGGCCGGCCTCCTCGCCCTGGCTGGGCGCCTGCAGCATCAGCTTCTGGTTGTCGTAGTAGCTGGCAATGTCGTGGAACAGCTCGACCATGGCCTCGGGCGAGCGGAACACCGGCACCCCGGCCTGCTCGAGCAGGCGGCGCGCCGGCGCGACCTGCTCGCCGCCCACGAAGCAGCAGCACAGCGGCACGCGCGACTCGGCCGCCAGCCGGGCGATGCCTTCGGCCACCAGCGCGGGCTGTACCATCGCCAGCGGCGACAGCACGACCAGGATGGCGCCTATGCCCTCGTCGTGGCGCAAGGCCTCGATCGCCTGCAGGAAGCGCTCGGGCGTGGCGTCGCCGCCGAGGTCGACCGGATTGCCGCCCTTCCAGTCGCGCGGCAGACCGGGCTTCATGGCCTCGACGGTGGCGGCCGAGAGCTGGGCCAGTGGCACGCCGGAACTGCGCGCCGCGTCGACCGCCATCGCGGCCGGACCGGTGCCGTTGCTGATGATGGCCAGCTGCGGGCCGCGCGGCCGGAAATTGGTCGCCAGCGCCTTGGCCGCGTGGAACAGCTGGCTGATGCCGCGTACCTGCAGCACGCCGGCGCGCCGCACCGCGGCGTCGAACACGGCATCCGACAGCCGGCCCTGGTCGGCATCCTGCCCGGTCTGCGGCTCGCCCGACTTGAACAGGATGACCGGCTTGCTGCGCGTGGCCGAGCGCAGCGCGCTCAGGAAGCTGCGCGCGTTGCGCACCCGCTCGACATGCAGCAGGATGTAGCGGGTCTCGTCGTCGTGCGCCAGGTAGTCCAGGATCTCGCCGAATTCGATGTCGAGCGCGCTGCCGAGCGCGACCACCGACGAGACTCCGATGCGCTGCATGGTCGCCCAGTCCAGCAGCGAGGCGCACATCGCCCCCGACTGCGTCACCAGGGCCAGCTCGCCCGGCAGCGGCCTGACCTCGGTGAAGGTCGCGTTGAGCGCCAGCCGGGGCCGGATCACGCCGAGCGACTTGGGCCCCAGCAGCCGCACGCCGGCCTGGCGCGCCGCGTCGAGGATGCGCTTCTCGAGCGAGGTCTGGCCGGTCGACGCCGGGCTGGTGATCAGCGCCAGGTGCCGGATGCCGGCGCGTGCGCACTGCTCGATCAGCTGCGGCATGGTGTTGGGCGGCGTCGTGACGATGGCCAGGTCCACCTGGGCGCCGATCTGAAGCACCGAGGCCACGCAGGGCTGGCCCAGCACCTGCTGGTACTTGGGGTTGACGGCCCAGACCTTGCCCTTGAAGCCGCCGTCCAGGATGTTGCGCAGGATCACATGGCCGATCGCGTCCGGGCTCTCGGACGCGCCGATGATGGCCAGGCTCTGCGGTTCGAGCAGGGGCTTGAGGTAGTGGGCGTTGGACATGTCGGCAACAGACGGTTAGCTATCTTCAAACGATACCACCGGCCGACATGGATCTGCAGCTTTGTAACGCTTCCGATCCGGACATTCCCTAACCCTACCCAATTGGGTATTACCTCCGCGCCATGGATGGGTATATTGAAATTCCTGTGTCAAGCGCGGCAGTGGGTGTTGCGCACCTTAACGAACCAATTTCCATCTTTGGTGGTCAGTCCAGCCATGAAAAACCAAGCCCGTTCGCAAACCTTGTCACGTTCCTTCAAGTTGCTGGCCATCAGCGCCGCCGTCTCTGCGCTGGCGGCCTGCAGCACGGTGGCTCCGCAGCCGATGGAACAGTCCGAACTCAAGACAGTCAACGACGCTGATCGGACTGCGATCCGAAAGGACGTGGATCCGATCCAGGGTCCGCTGACGCTGGACGAGGCGATGGCGCGTGCGCTCAAGTACAACCTGGATCGCCGCGCCCGCATGATGGAAGAGGCGCTGGCCCTCAACCAGCTGGATGTGACCAAGCTCGACATGCTGCCCAAGCTGATGGCGCAGGCCGGCTATTCCGATCGCGACAAGGTGCGCGCGACCTACAGCAGCCAGTACACCCCGGAACACAAGCCCCGCAACACCTCGACCTCCAGCTACAGCGCGGCAGCCGAGCATTCCACCATGGACCTGGGCATCACCTGGAACCTGCTGGACTTCGGCCTGGGCTACCGGGCCTCGATCCAGCAGGCGGACCGGGTCCTGATCGCGGCCGAGAAGCGCCGCAAGGCCATGCATGTGCTGATGCAGGACGTGCGCACGGCCTACTGGCGAGCCGCCAGCGCACAGAAGCTGCGTGGCGACGTGCAGAACACGATCGCCATGGCCGAGCAGGCCCTGGCCGACTCGCGCCAGGTCGAGTCCCAGCGCCTGCGCAACCCGCTCGACTCGCTACGCTACCAGCGTCAGCTGCTGGAGAACCTGCGCCTGCTCGAGGCCGTCAACCAGGAGCTGTCCTCGGCCCAGGTCGAGCTGGCCTCGCTCATCAATGCGCCGATTGGCCAGCAGATCGAAATCGCCGAGGGCGATATCCAGTTGTCGCACGACAGCGTGCTGAAGCTGCCGGTCAGCCAGCTCGAGGAAGCCGCGCTCGAGAACAACGCCGACCTGCGCGAGCAGCACTAC
>JBDLTM010000041.1:0-12629 GCA_039805805.1 Pseudomonadota bacterium
CCAGGTCTTCATCCTCGACTTCGCCTTCTCGGCCGAGGTGCTCGGGCAGATGCGCGGTCAGGCCGAATCCGTCACGCTGCTCGACCACCACAAGACGGCACAGGACCAGCTGAGCTGCCTGAGCTGCCTGAGCTGCGGCCCGAAGTTCACCCTGCTGTTCGACCTGCAGAAGTCGGGTGCCCGGCTCGCCTGGGAGCATTTCCACCCGGGCCAGCCCCTGCCCTACCTGATCGCGCGCATCGAGGACCGCGACCTCTGGAACTGGCAGTTCGATGACAGCCGCGAGCTGCTGTCTGTTCTCGACACGCTGGGCTTCGACTTCCAGGCCTGGCACGCGCTGCGGCAGCAGGCCGAGGATCCGGCGGCGCGCGCGGCGCTGCTCGAGCAGGGCCGCGCGCTGCGCCGCCAGTTCGAGGGCCTGGTCGCCAGCGCCGCCAAGGGCGCCTTCGAGCTCACGCTGCTCGGCCAGCAGACGCTGGCGGTCAACGCGGTGAGCGAATTCACCAGCGACCTCGGCAACATCCTGGCCCTGCGCACCGGCAGCTTCGCCGTGGTGTTCAGGATCGACAGCGCCAACTTCGTCAAGATCAGCCTGCGCTCGCTGCCGGGCTTCGACGTGTCTCGGATCGCCGTGCAGTTCGGTGGCGGCGGCCACCCCCAGGCCAGCGCCTTCCGGCTGCCGATGGCGAAGTTTGCCGACTTCCTGGCCGGCACGCTCCAGCCGGCCTGAGGCAGGCCCAGGCCCAAGCTCAGTCCCAGCCGGCGCAGGGGTAGCCGGCTTCCTCCAGCGCGTCCGCGATGTCCTGCGGGGCAATCATGCTGCTGTGGCTGACCCAGGCCTGGCGCTGCTCCAGGTCGACGTCGGCCTGCGCCACGCAGGGCAGGTCCTGCAGCTCGAACATCACGGCGTCGGCGTCGTCCTGCGTCTGCAGGGCGGGAATGTCGAAGGTCGTCTCGGGCATGGCGGGTCTCCTGTGTCTGCGGCTGGAATCCGAAGCCTGGTGACGATCTTATTCCGCCGCGCCTGCCCTCAGCTGAAGCGCGGAATTTCCCCGGACGTGACAAGTCCTTGCCGAGCAGGCATGCTGGCAAGCGCCATCACTCAGCCAGGAGTCCTCAGATGCAAAAGCCAGCCTCGAGACTGACCGTCGCCGACTTCGACCAGGAACTGCTGATCCTGTTCGATGCCTATGTGCATGGTGACATAGACCGGCGCGGCTTCCTGGAGCGCGCGCGGCGCTTTGCCGTCGGCGGCCTGACCGCAGCCGGACTGCTGGCCGCGCTCAGTCCCGAATTTGCGCAAGCCCAGCAGGTTGCTCCCGACGACGCGGGACTGCGCAGCGAAGCCATCCATATCGACTCGCCGGCAGGCCATGGCCGCCTGTCAGGCTATCTGTGCCGCCCGGCACAGGCCAGCGGTCCGCTGCCGGCCGTGCTGGTGGTGCACGAGAACCGCGGCCTCAACCCGCATATCGAGGACGTGACGCGCCGTCTCGCGCTGCAGGGCTACCTGGCGCTGGCACCCGACGCGCTGCATCCGCTGGGCGGTTATCCGGGCGACGAAGACAAGGCGCGAGCGCTGTTCGCCCAGCTCGACCAGGACAGGACACGACAGGACATGCTGGCCGCTGCCAACGCGCTGCAGCGCCACCCGGGCTCGAACGGCCGCCTCGGCGTGGTCGGCTTCTGCTGGGGCGGCGGCATCGCGCACTGGCTGGCCGCGCGCCTGCCGCAGCTGGCGGCGGCCGTGCCCTTCTACGGCAACCACCCGGCAGCGGAGGATGCGGCCAGGGTGAGCGCGCCTCTGCTGATCCACTTCGCCGATGTCGACGATCGGATCAACTCGGCCTGGCCAGCCTACGAGGCGGCGCTGAAGGCGGCCGGTGCCCGCTACACCGCGTACCGCTATCCGGGCACCCAGCACGGCTTCCACAACGACACCACGCCCCGCTACGACCAGGCCGCAGCCCGGCTGGCCTGGCAGCGCACGCTGGACTTCCTGGCGCGCCAGCTCAAGGGCTGATGCGCGCCATCCATTACGGCGCGGCCCGATCCGCAGGGATCAGCCTGGCTGACCGTGCAGCATGCGCGGGCCGCGCGGCGACTGGGCCGGGGCTTCATCGAGCGCCTTGCGCTGCTCGGGCGTCAGCAGGGCGCGCAGCTGCGACTCGGTCTGGGCCCGGCGCTGCTGCTGCTGCGCCTGGAGCTGGCCGAGCTCGTCGGCCAGGGCCTTGGCACGGGCGGCATCGAATCCAGGCTCGCGGCTCAGCTGGCGCAAGGCTTGCTGCGCCTTGCGGCTGGCGCGCATCGTCTCGTGCTGCTGGCGCATCTGCGACTGCATCAGCTCGAAGACCTTGTCGTGCTGCTCGTCGCTCAGGTTCAGGCGGTGCAGCGACTTCGCCATGCCGTGATGATGGCCAATGCCGGCCATGGGGTGATGCTCACCCTTGCCGGGCATGCCATGCTGCTCGCAGCTGCCCTGCTGGGACCAGGCGAAGGCCGACAGGCTCAGCGCGGACAGGGCGGCGATGGCGCCGTAGCGGATGGATTTGCGGATGTTCATGCTTGGCTCCTTTGCTTGCGTGACAGTTTGCATTGTGGGCAAGCCGCCGGTAAATCGGCGTAAAGGTCTTGTAAAGTCCGGTAAATTCTGCCCTGTTGCCAGGCTGCTGCCCTAACATCCCTGCCATGAGCAAGACTTGCCTGATTCCATGAGCGCGCGCGTGCTGCTGGTCGACGACGACACCGAGCTGGTCGGACTGCTGAGCGACTATCTGAAGCGCGACGGCTTCGAAGTCGAATGCGCGCACGACGGCGAGAGCGGCGCGCAGGCGGCCCTCTCTGGACTGCCTGACATCGTGGTGCTGGACATCACCATGCCTCGCCTCGACGGCATCCAGGTGCTGGGCAGGATCAGGGCCGCCAGCCAGGTGCCGGTGCTGATGCTGACCGCGCGTGGCGACGATACCGACCGCATCGTGGGGCTCGAGCTGGGCGCGGACGACTACGTGCCCAAGCCCTGCACGCCGCGCGAGCTCTCGGCCCGGCTGCGCGCGATCCTCAAGCGCGTGCAGGGCGGCAGCCGGCCCGAGCAGCAGGACGAGCTGGCCGTGGGCCAGCTCAGACTGTGGCCCGGCCGGCGCCAGGCCGAATGGCAGGGCCGGCCGCTGGCGCTCACGAGCACCGAGTTCAGCCTGCTCGAGGTGCTGGCGCGCCAGGCCGGCACGCCGGTGGCCAAGGAGACGCTGTCGCAGCAGGCGCTCGGACGACCGCTGGCGCGCTTCGACCGCAGCATCGACGTGCACATCAGCGGCATCCGGCACAAGCTGGGGCTGCTGCCCGACGGACGCTCGCCGATCGAGACCGTGATCCGCAAGGGCTACCTACTGCTGCGGCCATGACGGGGACCAGCATGGGGCGGCTGTTCTGGAAGTTCTTCTTCGCCTTCTGGCTGGCGCAGCTGCTGACCTCGGTGGGCGTGGGAATCGGCGTCTGGGTGCTGCGCGGCGACGGTCCGCCCATGCCAGCGCGCGCACTGCTCCAGCCCACCGCATCGCAGGCACCGTCAGAACCGGCGGCCATGCACTTGCCCATGCCGTCACGCGCCGAGACCGGCTGGCAGCCACCCGAGCCGCGGCGCGGCGGACCCCTGCCCTTGCGCCGCTTCTGGCTGCCGATGCTGGCGGGAAGCCTGGTCAGCCTGCTGTTCGCTGCCGGGCTGGCCTGGTATTTCTCGCGCCCGATCCGCAGCCTGAAGCAGGCCTTCGATGCAGCCGCCGATGGCCGGCTCGACGTGCGCACGGCGCAGTCGCTGGCCAGCCGGCGCGATGAGCTGGCCGACCTGGGACGCGACTTCGACCGCATGGCCGGACGGCTGCAGCAGCTGGTCGAGGGCCAGCGCCGGCTGCTGCATGACGTCTCGCACGAGCTGCGCTCGCCCCTGGCCAGGCTGCAGGCCGCGCTCGACCTGCTGCAGCAGCAACCCGAGCGCCAGGCCGAGTTCTCGGCCCGCATCGGACGCGAAGCCGAGCGCATGGACCAGCTGATCGGTGAACTGCTGACACTGGCCCGGCTCGATGCAGGCGCCCAGTACCGCTTCGACGAGATGGTCGACCTCGACGAACTGGTCGCCGGCGTGGCCGAGGACGCGGCCTTCGAGGGCCAGGCCTCCGGGTGCCGGGTCGAGGTGCAAGGCCAGTGCCGTGCCTGCCTGCTGGGCAACCGGGAACTGCTGCACCGCGCGCTCGACAACGTGGTGCGCAACGCGCTGCGGCATTCGCCGGCTGGCGGCCAGGTCAGGCTCACGCTGGCGCTGCAGGACCAGCACCGGGCAGGCATACTGGTCGAAGATGAAGGAAGCGGCGTGCCCGAGGCCGAACTGGAGGCGATCTTTGCGCCCTTCGCGCGCTCTACCGGCTCGCACGCCTTTGCCGGCTATGGACTCGGGCTGGCGATCACCCGCCGCGTGATGGAGCTGCACGGCGGCCACATCCAGGCCAGCAACCGGCCGCAGGGCGGGCTCAGCGTCAGCCTGGAGTTGCCTGCCCGCGCCTGCGGAAATTGACCCGCGCAGGCGGTGCAGCTGCCGGGTTAAAGTCATGGCTTCACATCAAGCTCAACCCAACAGACAGGAGACCACGATGAGCGATCGCGAAGCCATCATCCCCGCCGGCATGCAGGCCGTCTACGACAACATCCACTATGCGCCGGCGGTCAAGGTGGGCAATACCGTCTACGTCTCGGGCCAGATCGGCCGCGACGAGAACATGCAGCTCGTCGAGGAGAAGGAAGCCCAGTTCGTCCAGACCTTCGAGAACCTGGGCAAGGTGCTGGCAGCGGCTGGCGCGAGCTTCGACGACGTGGTCGACGTCACCAGCTTCCACACCGACATGCGCGACCTGCAGCTCTACATGAAGGTGCGCGACCGCTACTTCACCCGCAACTTCCCGGCCTGGACCGCCATCGGCGCCGCACAGCTCTGCGGCCAGCCTGGCTACTTCCTGGAGGTCAAGGTCGTCGCCGTCATTCCCGCACAGCGCGACGCCTGACCGTCACAGGCCCCCAGGGCCCGGCGCCGTTTCAGATGGCGCCCCTGCCGGAGGGGAGCTGGCGAGCTGGTACACAATGCGGTTCGTTCAGCCCTTTCTTCTCCGCATGCCTGATCCGTCCAGCCCATCGTCCCCATCGACCGGGAGCCCGCCAACGCTGCTCAGCCTGACCACCCCGGTCGCGATGGGCTACATCCCGCTGGGCGCGGTTTTCGGCTTCCTGCTGGTACAGGCCGGCGGTCACTGGACGCTGGCGCTGGCATCCAGCCTGCTGATCTACGCTGGCGCCGCCCAGTACATGATGGTGCCCATGCTGGCCGCCGGCATGCCGGTGGCAGCCATCGCGCTCGCCACCCTGGTCGTCAACCTGCGCCATGTGTTCTACGGCCTCTCGCTGCTGGAGCGCCTGCCGCCATCACGCCTGCCGCGCACCTACCTGGCTTTCGCCCTGACCGACGAGACCTACTCCATACTGACCACCCTGCCGTCCAGCACCCCTCCCAGGGTTATGCTGCTGCTGGCCGCGCTCAACCAGGGCTGGTGGGTGCTGGGCACCGCGATCGGCGCCCTGATCGGCAGCCAGTCCCAGATCGCGCTGGCCGGACTCGACTTCGTCCTGGCCTCGCTGTTCGCAGTGCTGACCGTCGAGCAGTGGCGTACCCGGCGCAACCCGAAACCCGTCTGGGTCGCGCTGGCCTCCTATGCCCTGGCCTGGATGCTGGCGCCCCGACATGCCCTGGCCATCGCGATCGCGCTGAGCCTGATCGCCGGCTTCTGGCTGGCGGAGACCCGTGATGATTGAGACCCGCTACGCACTCGGGGTCATCGCCGTGATGGCCCTGATCACCTTCGGCCTGCGCGCGCTGCCCTTCGTCGCCTCGCGCTGGCTGCAGCAGCACGACATCGTGCGCCGTCTAGGCCGTTTCCTGCCGCTGGCCATCATGGTCCTGCTGCTGCTTCACGCCATCGTCAGCGCGTCGCGCGAGCATCAAAATGGCGGCCCCTGGTACGAATTGCTCGGCGCCGCCCTGGCGGGCCTGCTGCAATGGCGCAGCCGCAATCCGCTGCTCAGCATCGTGGCGGGCACCGGCCTCTATGTGCTGCTGCGCAACCCGTCCATGCTGCTGCCCTGAAGAGCGGCCAGTCCCATCGAATCAAGCAGCCCATGACCCAGCGCGGCACCCTGCTGCCCAGCATCGACCTCAAGCGCTGCACCGGCTGTGGCTGGTGCGTGGCGGCCTGCCCGCTCGACCTGCTTTCCCTGGACCTGGAGCGCCAGGGCTGGAAGAAGCATTCTTCCCTGCACGACGCGGACCGCTGCACCGGCTGCGCCTACTGCGCTGTCCGCTGTCCCTTTGGCGTCATCACGATGCAGCCGGCCACCAGCCCCGAAGAAGTACCCGGCTCGGGACAGGGAATGCCCAATCAGGCCGGGGACTGAACAGGCGCGAGGGACTCAGTATCCAGGCCCGGCCTCGACCACCAGCAATGCTTCAAGGTCATCGCCGAGGGGCGGCTCGAGCGTGCTGAGCGTCAGCCCGGCTGCCTCGGAGACCTCGTCGTCGTCCGGCCAGTCGATGTCCTGTGGCGGTCCGTCGTATTCGGCCACGAGCCGGTAATGCTCGCCCACCACGCTCTCGTCGCCAGCATAGCCGAGATGGTGCAGGGAGAAATTGATGCCACCCTTGGTGATGACGATGTCGTCCATGTTGAGCTCCCGCGGGTCCGGCCCGCCGGTCTTGATGCTCCGACAAGCGGCTGACTACGTCAAGCCCGCCTGCGCAAGACATACGCTGCAAGGGCAAGCGCAGCGGCCGCGGAAGCACCGGATCATTTCAATCACTTGACCCTACGACCTTATGCACATGCCCTGCCGGATGCGTATTACGGATCCCAGACTTGAGTCCAACAGTTGCCAATCCAGCCATATTGCGGCAAGTCATTGATTTATAAGGCTCCCTTGATTTGCCTGTTTTATAGGCAAAGGACTTTTCCGGCCTGATTCCCGAGCGGAAGCGGTCCCGATCCAGGGCTTTCCCACAGAGTTATCCACAGAAATTCTGGGCAACTGCAAAAAACCATGAAAAATCAATGACTTGATGGACAGTCCTTGAGCCTGCCCGCAACTGCGTCAGATCGATGCCGGCACAGGACTGCAAGCCCGGCCCGGATGGCAGGCCGGTACCTCGGCCCGCAGGTCTATAATGTTTCGATTCCGGACAGCAATTACCGGCAAGATTTCCAAACTATCGTCTATACCGACCCTACCGTCATGGCCAACGAGCTGATCAAACAAGTTACCGACGCAAGCTTCGATTCCGATGTCGTCAACGCCGGAACCCCCGTCCTGGTGGACTTCTGGGCCGAGTGGTGCGGCCCCTGCAAGATGATCGCACCGATCCTCGACGAAGTCGCGACCGCCTACGCCGGCAAGCTGACCGTGGCCAAGATGAACGTCGACGACAACCGCGAAGTGCCGGCCAAGTTCGGCATCCGCGGCATTCCGACGCTGATGGTGTTCAAGGACGGCCAGCTCGCCGCCACCAAGGTCGGCGCCCTGAGCAAGGCCCAGCTGACTGCCTTCATCGACCAGCAGCTGGCCTGATGCCTGCCGCCGCCCTGGTGCAAGGCCGGGGCGGTTTTCCTGTCATAATGGCCTTATCCCTCGCCTGACAGGCACCCTCTCTCTCTGATGCGACCGCGCCGGTTCAGCAGCGTCGCCATTCACCCCACCACTTTCACGACTCCCGTTGCGGAGTGACGTCCATGCATCTGAACGAACTCAAGGCACTGCACGTGTCTGAAGTGCTCAAGCAAGCCGAAGCGCTCGAAATCGAAAACACCGGTCGCATGCGCAAGCAGGAGCTGATGTTCGCGATCATCAAGAAGCGCGCCAAGGCCGGCGAGCAGGTGTTCGCCGACGGCGTGCTCGAGGTGCTGCCCGACGGCTTCGGCTTCCTGCGCGCGATGGACACCAGCTTCACCGCCAGCACCGACGACATCTACATCTCGCCGAGCCAGATCCGCCGCTTCAACCTGCACACCGGCGACATGATCGAGGGCGAGGTCCGCATCCCCAAGGATGGCGAGCGCTACTTCGCGCTCAACAAGCTCGACAAGATCAACGGCCTGCCGCCGGAGCAGAACAAGCACAAGATCATGTTCGAGAACCTCACGCCGCTGTTCCCCAAGCAGCAGATGAAGCTCGAGCGCGAGATCAAGGGCGAGGAGAACATCACCGGCCGCGTGATCGACATCATCGCGCCGATCGGCAAGGGCCAGCGCGCGCTGATCGTTGCCCCCCCGAAGAGCGGCAAGACCGTGATGATGCAGTCGATCGCGCACGCAATCACGGCCAACCACCCCGAGGTCGAGCTGATGGTGCTGCTGGTCGACGAGCGCCCCGAGGAAGTCACCGAGATGCAGCGCACCGTGCGCGGCGACGTGATCGCATCGACCTTCGACGAGCCCGCCGCGCGCCACGTGCACGTGGCCGAGATGGTGATCGAGCGCGCCAAGCGCCTGGTCGAACTCAAGAAGGACGTCGTGATCCTGCTCGACTCGATCACGCGACTGGCGCGCGCCTACAACAACGTGCTGCCGAGCTCGGGCAAGGTGCTGACCGGCGGCGTCGACGCCAACGCGCTGCAGCGCCCCAAGCGCTTCTTCGGCGCGGCGCGCAACGTCGAGGAAGGCGGCTCGCTGACCATCATCGCGACCGCGCTGATCGACACCGGCAGCCGCATGGACGAGGTGATCTTCGAGGAATTCAAGGGCACCGGCAACAGCGAGCTGCATCTCGACCGCCGCCTTTACGAGAAGCGCGTCTTCCCCGCGATCCAGCTCAACCGCAGCGGCACCCGCCGCGAGGAACTGCTGCTGCCACCCGAGATCCTGCAGAAGACCCGCATCCTGCGCCAGTTCATGTACAACATGGACGAGATCGAGGCGATGGAGATGGTGCTCAAGAGCATGAAGCAGACCAAGAACAACCACGAGTTCTTCGACCTGATGCGCCGTGGCGGCTGATTACGCTGCGTCAGCCAGGATACCTGCTACAATCTGAAGCTTTTGGCGGAAAGTTCGCCCGGAATTGGCCGGACGCGGCTGCCGCCGCTGACCAAAGGATCAATGCGATGAAAGAAGGCATTCACCCCAACTACCGCGAAGTCGTTTTCCTGGACATGTCCAACGGCTTCAAGTTCGTGACCCGCTCCTGCGCCAACACCAAGGAAACCATCACCCTGGACGACGGCCGCACGCTGCCGGTGTTCAAGCTGGATACCTCGAGCGAATCGCACCCCTTCTACACCGGCACCCAGAAGTCGGTCGACAACATGGGCGGTCGCGTCGAGAAGTTCCGCAACCGTTTCGCCCGCGCCTCCAAGTAATCCTTGCCTGCGTGAGCCACTGAAAAGCAGCCTGCGGGCTGCTTTTTGTCTTCCTGGAGCCCGAATTGTCCGAGTTGCACCCCCCATCGCCTGCCATCGTGACCCGGCTGGCCGCCCGCAGGCTGCCGCGCTGGGTGCTGCTGCTGCTCGGCCTGATCTATGTGCTGCCCGGCCTGCTGGGGCGCCAGCCCTGGCGCGGCCACGAGCTCGATTCGTTCGGCGTCATGCTCGACATGGCCAGCGGCTCGGGCCACTGGCTGCAGCCGCAGCTGCTCGGCGAACCTGCTTCAGTCCAGGCCTGGCTGCCCTACTGGATCGGAGCGGCCTTCATCGAACTGCTGCCCTGGCTGCCAGCCGACCTGGCCGCCCGCCTGCCCTATGCCCTGCTGCTCGGCCTGAGCCTTTCCTGCACCTGGTATGCCACCTACCATCTGGCCAGGCTGCCGGCAGCGCAGCCGGTGGCGTTTGCCTTTGGCGGCGAAGCCGACCCGATCGACTATGCTCGCGCGCTGGCGGACGCCGCGCTGCTGGCACTGGTTGCGAGCCTGGGACTGGCGCAGCTCGCGCACGAGGCCACGCCCGATGCCGCCCAGCTGGCATTTGCCGCATTGCTGCTCTATTCATGCGCCCGTCTCGCCAGCCCGAGCGCCAGATGGCGCTGGCTCAGCGCCCTGACCTGGTGGCTGTCCACCGTCGGCCTGGCGCTCAGCGGCGCCCCCTGGATCGGGCTGGTGCTCGGTGGAGGCTGGCTGCTGTGGTCGATCGCCGGCGTCTGCCGCACCCGCTCTGCCACCCCGATCGACCACCGGGAATGGCTGCTGCTGGCCTTCTGCGCTTCCGGCACCCTGCTGGCCGGACTGCTGGCCTGGGAGCTCGAACTGCCACGCCGGATCGAGCAGCTGACCGACTGGGAGGCCTGGTTCGATCCGGATCACTGGCAACGCTTTGCCCGCCTGCTACTCTGGTTCAGTTGGCCATCGGGCCTGCTCGCGCTGCTGACGCTGTGGCGCTGGCGCCACCAGCTGCGCTGCGCCCATCTGATGCTGCCGCTCTGGTTCGCGCTGGTCGGGACCGCCTCCTGCTGGCTGCTGGGCTCCAGCGACCGCGCGCTGCTGCTGGCCTTGCCCGCGCTGGCCTGCCTGACGGCCTTTGCCATGCCGACGCTGTCGCGCAGCGTGACGGCGCTGGTCGACTGGTTCGCGCTGATCTTCTTCAGCGGCTGCGCGCTGGTGATCTGGTTCTACTGGACAGCCATGCAGACTGGATCCCCTGAAAGGCCTGCCGGCAACGTGCTGCGCCTGCTGCCAGGCTTCAGCCCGGAGTTCGACTGGTCACTCATGCTGCCGGCCCTGCTGGGCAGCCTGGCCTGGCTGGGCGCGCTGGCCTGGCGGCTCGGACGCTATCGGCCAGCGCTCTGGAAGGGACTGGTGCTGTCGGCCGGAGGCAGCACGCTGTGCTGGCTGCTGCTGATGACGCTGTGGCTGCCGGCGCTCAACTACGGCATGGGCCAGGAGCCGATCTCGCGCCGCATCGCGGCGCTGGCACCCGAGAGCAGCTGCGTGCTGGTCCATGGACTGAACCACAGCCAGATCACCGGACTGATCCATCACGGCAAGCTCAGGCTGGAACGGGCACGCCCGGGACAGATCAGCGGCTGCGAGCTGCTGGTGGTCGAGCCCAGGGCGGAGGCGTCCCTGGCCAGGACGGTTGACCTGTCGCAGTGGCGCGCGCTGCGCAAGGTGCCGCGCCTGCGCGAAAACCGCGACGGCCTGCTGGTGTACCGGCGGCGCTGACCGGCTCAGGCCGGCTGGAGCGGGCGCACCCGGCTGGCCGGCAGCTCGATGAGGAAGGTTGATCCCTGGCTGACGACGCTGTCGATGCGCAGCTGCCCGCCGTGGCGCTGGACCACATGCTTGACGATGGCCAGACCCAGTCCGGTGCCGCCGGTCTCGCGCGAACGGCTGCGGTCGATGCGATAGAAGCGTTCGGTCAGGCGCGGGATATGCTCGGCATCGATGCCGGGCCCGGTGTCGCTGACCCAGAACTGGGCTCCGCCCTGCGGCAGCAGGCGCCAGCCGGCCCTGATCCTGCCGCCATCCGGGGTGTAGCGCACGGCATTGCTCAGCAGATTAGACATCGCGCTGAGCAGTTCGGTGGCGGCGCCGGCCAGCTCGAAGTCAGGCCCTTGCTCGGCCTCGATGTCATGGCTGCCCCCGGCGACCAGATCTGACAAGGCGCAGGCATCCTCGACCACCTGGTCGAGCATCTCGCCCGCGCTCATCCAATCCGAATAACCGGGCGATGGCGTGCCTTCCAGCCGCGACAGCAGCAGCAGGTCGTTGACCAGCGTCTTCATGCGCTCGGCCTGCTGGTTCATCAGCAGCAGGTAGCGCTCGCGCTCCTCGGCGCCGAGCTCATAGCTCAGCAGGGTCTCGACGAAGCCGCTGAGCACCGTCAGCGGGGTGCGGATCTCGTGCGAGACGTTGGCGACGAAGTCACGCCGCATCGTGTCGGCCAGCTCCTCGCGCGTGATGTCGCGCGTCAGCAGCAGGCGGTTGCCGGATCCATAGGGATGGAACTGCAGCGAGATGCGCTGCGCCGGCCTGCCCAGTGCCCCGCGGGTCTGGATGTCCAGCGGCCGGCAGTAGTCGCCGGCGCGCAGGTAGGCGACGAAGGACGGATCACGCACCAGGTTGCTGAGGTACTGGCCCAGGTCGCGATCGGCATCGAATCCCAGATGCTGGGCTGCGGCCTGGTTGCACAGCGAGATGCGCTCGGCGCTGTCGAGCACCAGCACGCCAATCGGAGAAGCCTGGAAGGCTGCGACCATCTGCTGCTGGCGTTCCTCGACCTTGCGCGTCTCGCGCTCGAGCAGCTTGTAGCCCTTCTGGCTGCGCTCGACCAGCTCGGCCCAGTCGTCGGGCAGGCTGGGTGCACCGCTGGCCTGGCCCAGGCGGAGCCAGTCCCGGTAGCGCAACAGCCGGTAATGATCGAGCAGCAGCCAGAGCATGGCGCCGGTTCCGGCTCCGCCGATGATCTGGTTGGATCCGGCGTCCAGCGCCAGGGCCGCCGAGCCTCCGGCGGCCGTCAGCGACAGCAGCTCGATCAGGCGCCGGATCATGCCGCCCTGGCTGCCGCCATGCGCAATACGGCCTGGGCAGTCAGCCGATAGCCTGCGCCGCGCACGGTC
>JBDLTM010000042.1:0-12506 GCA_039805805.1 Pseudomonadota bacterium
GTTCGCCAACCAGACGATCGCGCAGATCGAGCTGTTCTGCCACCCCGAAGGCTACGACGTGGGCAAGGTCTACGTGCTGCCCAAGCACCTGGACGAGAAGGTCGCGCGCCTGCACCTGAAGAAGGTCGGCGCCATGCTGACCGAGCTGAGCGACGAGCAGGCCGCCTACATCGGCGTGCCGAAGCAGGGCCCCTACAAGCCCGACACGTATCGTTACTGATGCGGGCCGACCAGCTGCTGGTCGAGCGCGGCCTGGCCGCCTCGCGCTCGCAGGCGCAGCGCCTGATCGCCGCGGGGCTGAGCTGGCGTCTCGGCGCCGGGCCCTGGAAGGCGGTCGCCAAGAACGGCGACGAGGTGCCGCTGGCGGCCGAGCTGCAGCTGCTTGACGCGGCCGAGTCGCGCTATGTCTCGCGCGGCGGGCTCAAGCTCGAGGGGGCGCTCAAGCGTACCGGGCAGCCGGTCGCGGGCCTGCGCTGCCTCGACGTCGGCCAGAGCACGGGCGGCTTCACCGACTGCCTGCTGCAGCAGGGCGCGGCACAGGTGGTCGGCGTCGACGTCGGTCATGGCCAGCTCAACGAGCGGCTGCGCGCCGACCCGCGCGTGGTCTGCGTCGAGAAGCTCAACGCGCGCGAACTGTCGGCCCAGGCGCTGATCGCGGCTGGCGGCGAAGCGGCGACTCCGCCCTTCGACCTGGTCGTGGGCGACCTGTCCTTCATCTCGCAGACCCTGGTCTGGCCGGCTGTTGCGCCGCTGCTCAAGGCCGACGGCCATTTGCTGATGCTGGTCAAGCCGCAGTTCGAATTGCAGCCCGAGCAAATCGGCAAGGGCGGCCTGGTGCGCGATGCGTCCAGTTACGCGCTGGTCGAGGCGCGCATGCGCCAGGCCTGCGCCGAGCTGGGCTGGCGCGTGCTCGATTACTTTGAAAGTCCGATCACCGGCGGTGACGGCAACCGGGAGTTTTTTGTATGGGCCTGCCCCTGAGTATCGAATTTTTCCCTCCCAAGACGCCGGAGGGAGCCGAGAAGCTGCGCGCGGTGCGCCAGAAGCTCTATGCACTCAATCCCGAGTTCTGCTCCGTGACCTATGGCGCGGGCGGCTCGACGCAGGAGGGGACTTTCAATACCGTGCGCGAGATCCTGGCCGAGGGCCAGGCCGCAGCCTCGCATTTCTCGTGCATCGGCGCGACCAAGGCCAGCGTGCGCGCGCAGCTCGCCCAGCTCCAGGCAATGGGCGTCAGGCGCCTGGTCGCGCTGCGCGGCGACATGCCGAGCGGCTACGGCATGGGTGGCGAGTTCCAGTATGCGAGCGACCTGGTCGCCTTCATCCGCGCCGAGACCGGAGATGATTTTGCGATCGAGGTCGCGGCCTACCCCGAGACCCATCCTCAGGCCAGGTCGCCCGAGGCCGACCTCAAGGCCTTCGCGACCAAGGTCAAGGCCGGTGCCGATTCGGCGATCACGCAGTACTTCTACAACGCCGACGCCTATTTCCGCTTCGTCGACGAGGCACGCAAGCTCGGAGTCGAGATCCCGATCGTGCCGGGCATCATGCCGATCACGAGCTCGGCCCAGCTGCTGCGCTTCTCGGACGCCTGCGGCGCCGAGGTGCCGCGCTGGGTTCGCCTGCGCCTGCAGGGCTACGGCGACGACAGCGAGTCGATCAAGGCCTTCGGTCTCGACGTCGTGACCGAGCTCTGCGAGCGTCTGGTCCAGGGGGGCGCGCCTTCGCTGCACTTCTACACCATGAACCAGAGCGTTGCCACTTTGGACTTGGCACGCCGCCTGGGTCTGGGTTAAATTCCGGCCTGGACGGGATTTCCCGCCCCGGAGCTGATTTTTGCCTTTGACCTTGCGCCTGCCTTTGTCCAGCTGGGTGGCCCGCCGTGCCGGCGGGCGTGCCGGTGCGGCTGCGGCCGTGCTGTGGGCCGCTTGCTGGCTGACGGCACCGCTGCACGCTGCCGAATCCAGCCTGCCCCCCGTCGCCGGTCAGGCGGCAGTGGTCCAGCAGGCCGACAGCCATTCGCCGCGCCTGCTGGACCAGGTCAGGGGTGCCGTCCAAGGCACTTGGCAAGGCGGAGTGGGCTGGCTGGCGGGGGGCAATTCGGAGCCGCTGGTGCTCGAGCAGGGGGCGGCTTCCTACCTGGCGAATGCGCTGCACGGCCGCAAGACCGCCAGTGGCGAGCGCTATGACATGAACGAGCTCACCGCTGCCCACAAGACGCTGCCCTTCGGGACCCGCGTGATCGTTCGGAGCCTGCAGACCGGGCGCGAGGTGGCGGTGCGCATCGTCGACCGCGGGCCCCACCTCAAGAACCGCATCATCGACCTCAGCCATGCGGCTGCGTCAGCGCTTGGCATCAAGAGCGCGGGCGTGTCGCAAGTCCAGATCGTCGAGCAGCAGTAAGCGCATCCTGCGCCGCCAGGCGCTGTGGCGTGATCGGGTTTGATCCAGGTCAAGAGTCGCTAGCTGCGGCCTTCGCCTTCGCTGCGGCACTTGACCTGAGTCAAGTGCCTCCCGCCGGCTTCGTCCTGTAATGAGGTCTGGGAATAGCCCCGAACCTGATAGGGATAAAAAGATGAACAAGTACATCATCGCTGCGGCCGCTTGCGCCGCCCTGGCTTCCGGCGCCGCCATGGCAGAAGACTTCAAGGCCGGCGATTTGCTGGTCCGTGCCCGCGCCGTCAAGCTCCAGAGCGACAACGGTGGCTCGACTACACCCGACCTGGGCCTGTCGGTCAACGACAAGACCATCCCGGAAGTCGATTTCAGCTACTTCTTCAGCAAGAACCTGGCCGCCGAGCTGATCCTGACCGTGCCGCAGAAGCATGACCTGCGCTCCAAGGGCGCGGATATCGGCACCCTGAGGCACCTGCCGCCGACCCTGACCGTCCAGTACCACTTCGACCCGATGTCGGGCTTCAAGCCCTATGTCGGCGCTGGCGTCAACTACACCCGGTTTTCCAGCGTGAACTTCGACCCGGCTGTTGTCGCGGCGCTGAATCCCTCGATCACCAAGGACAGCTTCGGTCTGGCGCTGCAGGTCGGCGTGGACTACGAGCTGGCCAGGAACCTCTACCTGAACGTCGACATCAAGAAGGTCCAGATCGGCACCGATGTCAAGAGTGACGGCAACAAGATCGGCGACTTCAAGGTCGACCCGCTGCTGGTCGGCGTCGGCCTGGGCTGGCGCTTCTGATCGCTCGCATGGCCTGCGAGCAGGCCTGAATGAGCGAAAAAGCCGGACTGTAGCCAGTCCGGCTTTTCGTTTGCGGCCCGCGCTCGGGCACGCTCTGTAGCGGGTTCAGCCGGGGCGGCTCAGTTGCCGCCGCTCTCGACCGTCCAGCCCGAGCCGGTCGGTTCGCTCAAGGCCTCGGTCACGAAAGGCAGCGCCTCGCGCAGCTGGGCCGCGAGCGTGAAGGGCGGGTTGATCACATGCATGCCGCTGGCGCGCATCGAGGTCTGGGCGCGACCTTGGGCGACCTCGGTGCTCTTGCCTTCGGTGGGGGTCAGGCCGACGTTGAGCTCGGCCTGCACCCAGCTGCGACCCAGGCGCTGGCTCATGGCCTTGAGCTTGCGCGCCAGTGCGTGAGCCTCGGGGCGGCCGATCACCGGGTACCAGACCGCGTAGGTGCCGGTCGGGAAGCGCTTGAGCGCCTCCTCGATGCAGTCGACCACGGCGGCGTAGTCGGTCTTGAGTTCGTAGCTGGGGTCCATCAGCACCAGGCCGCGCCGGGTCGGGGTCGGCAGCAGCGATCGCAGGCCCTCGAAGCCGTTGCGCCGCAGCACCTCGATCTGCTTGCCGCGGCCGAGCTCGGCCACCTGGCGGTCGAGCAGGCGGGCGTCGGTCGGATGGACCTCGAACAGCTTGAGCTTGTCCTGCGGACGCAGCAGCGCCTGGCTGATCCAGGGCGAACCGGGGTAGGTGCGCAGCTGGCCGCCCGGGTTGAAGGCCTGCACCTGTTCGAGGTAGTCCAGCACGGCTTCGGGCACCGCCTGGCCGCCGGCCTTGGCGGCCTTGACCGCGTCGCGCAGTCGGAAGATCCCGGCATCGGATTCCGCCGATGTGCGCGCGTGCTCCTGGTCCAGCCGGTAGACGCCCGCGCCGGCGTGGGTGTCGACCACGGTGAAGCCGGTGTCTTTCTGACCCATGTATTGCAGGATGGCGACCAGCGTCATGTGCTTGAGCACGTCGGCGTGGTTGCCCGCGTGGAAGGCGTGGCGGTAACTGAACATGGGGCGGATGGTACCCCAAGGCGGGGCGTACCAGAATGGAAAAACGGCCCTCGCGGGCCGTTTCCTGGGCTTGCCGTTCGGCTCTGGATCAGCGGATCACGGCCAGCTGGGCGCGCTGGCCACCCTTGAAGGTGTAGAGGGTCAGCGCGGCGTTCTTGCGGTCGCCCTTTTCGTCGAACTCGATGTTGCCGGAGGCGCCCTGGAGCTTGATCGACTTGAGGGCCGGCAGGTACTTGGCCGGGTCGGAGGAGCCGGCGGTCTTCATGGCTTCGGCCAGCAGCTTGACGCCGTCGTAGGCGTAGGGCGAATAGGCCTGCACCTCGACGTTGTACTTGGCCTTGAAGGCGGCGCGGAACTTCTCGTTGATGCTGACTTCGTCGCCGTCGACGCCACCGGCCTCGACGCAGTAGACGCGCTCGTCGCCCAGCGCCTCGGCCGAGAGGGTGATCATCTGGCCGGTGCACAGGCCGTCGCCGCCGACCAGCTTGGCGGGGATGCCGAGCTGCTTCATCTGGCGCAGCATCGGGCCGCCGACCGAGTCCATGCCACCGAAGAAGATCACGTCGGGCTTCTTGGCCTTGATCGTGGTCAGGATGGCCTTGAAGTCGGTGGCCTTGTCGCTGGTGAACTCGTTGGCCACGACCTTGGCGCCAGCGGCGGTGGCGGCCTTGGCGAATTCCTCGGCCAGGCCCTGGCCGTAGGCGGTGCGGTCGTCGATCACGGCCACGGTCTGGGCCTTGAGCGTCTCGACCGTGTAGCGGCCCATGGCGCTACCCTGTTGCACGTCGTCGGCGACCAGGCGGAAGGTGCCGGCGAAACCCTGGCGGGTGATCTTGGGGTTGGTCGACGAAGGGGTGATCTGCGGGATGCCGGCAGCGTTGTAGATCTGCGAGGCCGGCAGCGTGGCGCCCGAGGTCAGGTGACCGACGACGCCGTTGACCTTGGCATCGACCAGCTTCTGCGCGGCGGCGGTGGCCTGCTTGGGGTCGGCGGCATCGTCCTCGGCCAGCAGTTCGAACTTGGCGACCTTGTCGCCGATCTTGATGCCGGCAGCATTGAGCTCGTCGATTGCCAGGCGGGCGCCGTTCTCGTTGTCCTTGCCCAGGTGGGCCACCGGGCCGCTGGTCGCGCCCACATGGCCGATCTTGACGACCAGTTGCTCTGCTGCTGGGGCTGCGGCTTCTTTCTTGCCGCAGGCGGCCAGGGCGACGGCGGCGGCCACTACGGCCAGTTTCAGTTCAGTGCGCATGAGAATAGGTTTCGTTTGGGAGGCTGCCGGGCCAAGCCAAGTAGGTCCAGCAGCCAATGATGGAGTCAAGCTGACGATTGTAGGTTTTCGAGGCCGTGGCAGGGAATATCCGGGCTTTTCCCGGGCAGATCTCTTGCCCTGCGTCAACTCTCGGCTTTCCTGCCGTGCATCGGGCTGCGCAATGCTTGCCAGAATTGGTGGCGGCTCCTATAATGGAGGGCTTCGCAGCGATTCCATGGGCTCCGCGGCGAAGTTCAGTCCCACCTAAGAGGCTTCCTCCAGAGAAGCACCGACCGTGGAAAAGAGCCCGCCAAACCTCACTCTTTCCAAGAGAAACTTATGCAAAAGACTACTGTCAGCGCCAAGCCCGCTGAGGTTGTGCACGAGTGGTTTGTGGTTGACGCCACCGATAAGGTGCTCGGACGTGTCGCCAGCGAAGTGGCACGCCGTCTGCGCGGCAAGCACAAGGCCATCTACACTCCGCACGTCGATACCGGTGACTTCATCGTCGTCGTCAACGCAGCCAAGCTGAAAGTCACGGGCACCAAGGCCCTGGACAAGGTGTACTACCGTCACTCCGGTTTCCCGGGCGGCATCTACGGCACCAACTTCCGCGATCTGCAAGCCAAGCATCCCGGCCGCGCGCTGGAGAAGGCCGTCAAGGGCATGCTGCCCAAGGGCCCGCTCGGCTACGCAATGATCAAGAAGCTCAAGGTGTACGGTGGTGCTGAGCACCCGCACACCGCCCAGCAACCCAAAGTGTTGGAAATCTAAGGAGCTGACATGATCGGTGATTGGAACAATGGCACCGGCCGTCGCAAATCCAGCGTCGCCCGCGTGTTTCTGAAAAAGGGTACCGGCAAGATCACGGTCAACGGCAAGGACATCCAGGCGTTCTTCGGCCGTCAGACCTCGATCATGATCGCCAAGCAGCCGCTGGCGCTGACCGAGAACCTGGAAGCCTTCGACATCCAGGTCAACGTCCACGGTGGCGGCGAATCCGGCCAGGCCGGCGCAGTGCGTCACGGCATCACCCGCGCCCTGATCGACTACGATGCAGCGCTCAAGCCCGCCCTGAGCGCCGCCGGTTTCGTGACCCGCGATGCCCGCGAAGTCGAGCGTAAGAAGGTCGGTCTGCGTTCTGCACGCCGCGCCAAGCAGTTCAGCAAGCGTTAATCCGCACGCTGTCCAGCGACAGACCGCCTGCCAGCTCCGTGCTGGGGGCGGTTTTTTCATGGAACTCCGGAAAAGACCCTGCTCGCGTCAGCGTTATCGGCGGCGGCTTGCCCCGCTATTTCCGAGTTTTTTGCTATAGTATTCTTATTCCATCAGATTCCAAGGGTTCCTAACATGAGCGAACAAGCCGTAGCCGTCGACACCGAAATGCCCGAGCCGCTGATCTTCACGGATGCGGCCTCGGTCAAGGTGGCCGACCTGATCGCCGAAGAGGGCAATCCCGACCTCAAGCTGCGTGTCTTCGTCCAGGGCGGCGGCTGCTCGGGATTCCAGTATGGCTTCACCTTCGACGAGATCGTCAACGACGACGATACCGTCATGACCAAGAATGGCGTCTCGCTGCTGATCGACGCGATGAGCTACCAGTACCTGGTCGGTGCCGAGATCGACTACAAGGAAGACCTGCAGGGTGCCCAGTTCGTGATCAAGAATCCGAACGCCAACACCACCTGCGGCTGCGGCTCCAGCTTCAGCGTCTGATCGCTGCCGGGAACTCCCGGCAGCCTCCTTCGAAAGGTCCGCAGGTCCAGGCTTGCGGGCCTTTCGTCGTCTCGGGGCCCTCAGGCGGGATAGATGGCGCCCAGGATGCGCGGGCCCTCGGAGCCCGTGACGTCGCTCAGGTTGCCCGTCTTGCCCTCCAGCGCACGCCAGGCCAGCCAGGCGAAGGCTGCAGCCTCGACCAGGTCGACCGGCCAGCCGCGCTCGGCGGTCGTCATGACCTGGCAGCCTGGCAGTTCGCGCCGCAGCGACGACATCAAGGCCGCGTTGCGCGCGCCGCCGCCGCAGACCAGCACTTCCCTCAAGTGCGTTGCACCCCAGTCGAGGCGGCGAAGACATTGCGCGATGCTGCGCGCGGTCAGCTCGACCAGGGTGGCCTGGACATCGGCTGGCGCCAGCGCCTCGAAGCCCTGCAGTTGCCGCTCCAGCCACTCGGAATGGAACAGGTCGCGCCCCGTGCTCTTGATGCCCTGCAAGGCGAAATAGGGTTCGCCCAGCATGCGGCCGAGCAGTGCCGAATCGGCCTGACCTTGAGCGCCCCAGTCGCCGTTGCGGTCATAGGTTTCGCCCCGGTGGCGCTGGCACCAGAGGTCGAGCAGCATGTTGCCGGGGCCGGTGTCGAGCCCCAGCACGCGTCCGTCCCTGGTGAGCGCGGTGGCGTTCGCAATCCCGCCGATGTTGACGACCGCGACCGAGGTCTCCTGGCGGCCGAATATCTCGCGGTGGAAGGCCGGCACCAGCGGCGCCCCCTGGCCGCCAGCGGCGATGTCGCGGCTGCGGAAGTCCGCCACCACGCTGATCCCGCTGAGCTCGGCCAGCAGCGCCGGTGAATTGAGCTGCAGCGTGTAGGGCGGGAAGTCCGGATCGCTGGCATCCACCTGGCGTCCGCGCAGCAGGGCGCCGGGCGGGTGGTGGCGCACGGTCTGGCCATGGGCGCCGATCGCACCGACCTGGCCGGCGTTCACGTCGGCTGCCCGCAGCAAGGCTGCGACGACTTCGGCGTAGATCAGCGTGAGCTGGTGGGCGCAGACGGCGGCGCGGTGCAGTTCGTCCGCGCCGCTGGAATTGAGCGCCAGCAGCTCGGCGCGCAGCCGGTCGGGCAGCGGCAGCCCGTGGCTGGCCAGCACGCGCGGCGGTCGGGCCGCGAAGTCGACCAGCACGCCGTCGACCCCGTCGAGCGAGGTGCCGGACATCAGGCCGATGCAGAGCGACTGGCTGGCGCCTGGCAGGGGCATTACTCGGCGCTGGCCTGCACCACGGTGGCGGCAGCGTCGAGCTGCTCGCGCATCGCCAGCGCGACGCGCTTGAACTCGGCCCTGGCCGTGGCCGGGACGGATTGCTTGCCGGCATTGCGTGCCAGCGTCAGCGGATCCTGGTGCTGGCCCTTGACCAGGTATTCGAAATGCAGGTGCGGTCCGGTCGACGCGCCGGTGCTGCCGACGGCGCCGATCGGGTCGCCCTGGGCCACGCTCTGGCCCTTGCGAACGCCGATCCGGCTCAGGTGGGCGTAGGCGGTGGACTTCTGCTCGTCGTGCCGGACGGTGACCAGGTTGCCGTAGCCGGTCTTCCAGCCGGCGAACTCGATCCGGCCATCCGCCACGGCGCGAACCGGGGTCCCGGTCGGGGCCGCGAAGTCGACCCCGAGATGGGCTTGCTGCCGGCCCGAGATCGGGTGGAAGCGCATGCCGTAGCGGCTGCTGACGCGCGTGAAGGGCAGCGGCGAAGCCAGGAAGCTGCGCTTGAGGCTCTGTCCGTCCGGGGTGAAGAAGGCGCCCTTGTCACCGGCTTGCTGGAACCAGACCACCTGGTGCTTCTGGCCGCGGTTGACGAACTCGGCGCCCAGCAGTTGGCCGTAGCTCAGCACTTCGCCATCGGCCTCGAAGGTCTCGTAGACGATCTGGAAGCGGTCGCCGGCAGCGAGGTCGTTGCGGAAGTCGATCTCGCTGTCGAACACGTCGGCCAGCTGCTCGGCCACGCTGTCGGGCAGCCTGGCCGCCTCGGTGGCCTCGAACAGGGTGCTGCGGATGGTGGCGCCCGCCAGCCGGACCTTGCGCTCGAGCGGTCCGGTTTCAAGCCGAGAGCTCAGGCCCTTGTCGCCGCGGCTGATCTGCAGGCGGCTGAACTGCTTCCCGCTGCTGGCCGGCCAGAGCGCCTTGAGTCCGATCAGCCTGCCCTTGTCGTCGGTTTGGGCGGAAACCAGCTTGCCTGCGCTGCCGTTGAGCAGCAGCCGCTTGGTGGTCGGATCGCTGCCGAGGAAGGCTGCGGCCTCGCTGTCGCGCACTCCCAGGCGCTTGAGCAGGCTCTGGACCGAGTCGTTGCGCCGGGTCAGGTCGCTGTGATACAGCTCGAAGCCGGCCGGGGCAGCAGCCTGCACTGCCGCAACCAGGGGCATGGGCGTGACAGACTCCACCACCAGTGTCACCGGCAGGTCGGCGGCGTCAGGTGTCAGAGGCGCCACGGCCACTGCGGTGACGCCGGTGCCCAGCAGCAGGGCACCCAGTCCGGCCATGATCCGGCGCGGGTGCTGTCGCATGGTTTGCGCCAGCAGTTCAAGACTTTGCTTCATGAAAAAAATAATTCCGACGATGGCAGGCCAGTGCCTGTCACCAGTGTGTGCGAAAGAGAGCGCCAGTAGGGCGGCGCGGCCGGTTGGAGTGGTGCTCGCCTATGGCGGAGACACGCTCACTAAAATCCCGGACTAGTACCATCTGACATTTTACCCAGGCCACCGAAAGCCGCAACTGGAAATACCCTTATGAATGAACAAGTTGAGTCCGGTAAAGACGCAGATCTGATAACTGGAAAGGCTGCGCCTGTGCTGTCCGATGCCGTCCAGCATGCGCTGGCCGTCACGCGCCGGGGCTGCGAGGAGCTGATTCCCGAGGCCGACTGGGTCAGGAAGCTGGTCAAGAGCGAGGCCAGCGGCCAGCCGCTGCGCATCAAGCTCGGCCTCGATCCGACCGCGCCCGACATCCACATCGGCCACACCGTGGTGCTCAACAAGATGCGCCAGCTGCAGGACCTGGGCCACCAGGTGATCTTCCTGATCGGCGACTTCACCAGCCTGATCGGTGACCCGTCGGGCCGCAACAGCACCCGTCCGCCGCTGACGCCCGAGCAGATCAAGCTCAACGCCGAGACCTACTACAAGCAGGCCAGCCTGGTGCTCGACCCCGAGAAGACCGAGATCCGCTACAACAGCGAGTGGTGCCTGCCGCTGGGCTCGATGGGCATGATCCAGCTCTCGGCCAAGTACACGGTCGCGCGCATGATGGAGCGCAACGATTTCCACGACCGCTTCAAGGCCGGCACGCCGATCTCGGTGCACGAGTTCCTCTATCCGCTGATGCAGGGCTACGACTCGGTCGCGCTCAAATCGGATCTCGAGCTCGGCGGCACCGACCAGAAGTTCAACCTGCTGATGGGCCGCCACCTGCAGGCCGAGTACGGCCAGGAGCCTCAGTGCATCCTGACCATGCCGCTGCTCGAGGGCCTGGACGGCGTCGACAAGATGTCGAAGTCGAAGAACAACTACATCGGCATCACCGAGCCGGCCAACACCATGTTCGCCAAGGTGCTGTCGATCAGCGACGAGCTGATGTGGCGTTGGTACACGCTGCTGAGCTTCAAGTCGCTCGAGGAGATCGCCGCGCTCAAGGCCGCGATCGCGCAGGGCGCCAACCCCAAGGACGCCAAGGTCGCGCTGGCCAAGGAGATCACCGCGCGCTTCCACAGCGCGGCGGCGGCCGACGCGGCCGAGCAGGACTTCATCAACCGCTCCAAGGGCGGCGTCCCGGACGAGATCCCCGAGGTCAGCCTGTCGGGCGCGCCGCTGGGCATCGGCGCTTTGCTCAAGTCGGCCGGCCTGGCGCCGTCGACCAGCGAGGCGAACCGCCTGATCGACGGCGGCGGCGTGCGCGTCGACGGCTCGGTGGTCAGCGACCGCGGCCTCAAGCTCGAGGCCGGCAGCTACGTGGTGCAGGTCGGCAAGCGCAAGTTCGCGCGCGTGACGCTGGCGTGAAGGTGGCCGGATGAAAGCGGTGCTGCAGCGCGTCAGCGAGGCGCGCGTGGTGGTCGGGGGTGAGGTGGTCGGCCAGATCGGCCAGGGCCTGCTGGTGCTGCTGTGCGCCGAGCGCGGCGACACCGATGCGGTGGCGGACAGGCTGCTGGCCAAGCTGCTCAGGCTGCGCATCTTCTCGGACGAGGCCGGCAAGATGAACCGCAGCGTGCAGGACGTCGGCGGCGGCCTGCTGCTGGTGAGCCAGTTCACGCTGGCGGCTGATACCTCGGGCGGTAACCGGCCCAGCTTCGGCCAGGCCGCCGCGCCCGACGAGGGCAGGCGCCTCTACGAGCATGTCGTCGCCCGGGCACGCGCGGCGCATCCGGTCGTGCAGACCGGCATCTTCGCGGCCGACATGAAGGTGCATCTGGTCAACGATGGCCCGGTGACGATTCCGCTGCAGATGAGCGCCTGAGCCCATGGGCGATGCACCGGACTTCGCCGCGCTGCGCGAGAGTGGACTGAACCTGAGCCATGTGTTCGATCTCGCGGCCCTGCCGCCCGAGCTGCTGGCTTCCCTGGCGCAGGACCGAGACGGGCTTGCCCGCTACCGCCAGCTGATCCTGCTTGGCCACCTCGGGCGCGATTTCTGGGCCGCGCTTCGGCGGCGCGGCCTGCACGGCAGCGACCCGGTCGACCAGTTCGTGGGCGAATGCGTTGCTGGCTGGATGGCGGATGAGTTGCCAGGCCGTGCCTGGCTGCAGGTGTTTCCGGGGTCGGCGCCGGTCGCTCTGCAGCGGCTGGGCCAGCTGGCGGGCTGGCATCACGCCTCGCCGTTCGGGGTCGGCGTCGATCCCGACTGGGGCAGTTGGTTCGCCTACCGGGCGGTGCTGCTGGCCGATACCGAGCTGCCGGTGACGCCGCGGCGAGCCACGGCATCGCCCTGCGAGGGCTGCGTGGACAAGCCCTGCATCGGCGCCTGCCCGGCTGGCGCCTTGTCCGGCGATCGCGTCGGGCTGGGGCAGGGCGTCATGCCGGGGCTGCGGACCTGCCTGAGCCATCGCCTGCAAGCGGGCTCAGGCTGCGCTGACCGCTGCCTGGCGCGCAAGTCCTGTCCGGTCGGCGCACGCTATCGTTATGACGACGGGCAGATCGCCTACCACTACCTGCATTCGCTGCGCTTCATCCGCGAACATGGCTGAGGATCCGTCGCACGCGCCAGGATCGGGGTGGCGCCGGGGGCCTCAGGCGGCGGGCAGGAAACGTCACCCCGCGCCCCCCCCGCCCGGG
>JBDLTM010000043.1:0-12298 GCA_039805805.1 Pseudomonadota bacterium
CACGGCATCGAGCGTCGGGTAATGCCCGCCCTCGGCCTTGCTGACCTCGATCCTGGCGGCCTCCAGCCTGGCCTTGAGCGCCTTGAGCTCGGGGCTGCTGTCCTCGGCCATCGAGATCCAGTCCTCCAGTCCTGGCAGCGCAGGCGCTTGCAGCACCAGCCTGCCGGCGTCGAGCCGGGCCAGCTGGCCGACCGGGTGACGCGTCAGCACCTCGAGCTGGCGCCGGGTGTAGTCGAGCTGCTGGCGCGCCTCGAGCTCGTCGGCCCGGTTGAGGTCCAGCCTGGCCTGCGCCTCGTCGATGTCGGTCCGCGTGCCGGAACCCGCCGCCAGCGCCTTGCGCGCCGCGTCGAGCTGTGTCCTGACGAAGGCCTGCTGGCTCAGCACCAGATCGAGCTGGTCCTGCGCGAGCAGGGCCTCCAGGTAGGCGCCGGTGACGCGAACGCCGAGGTTGAGCAGCTCGCGCTCGAAGGTCGCATCGGCATCCTGCACGATGTGATCCGCCTGCTTCAGCCCGGCCCAGAGCGGCAGGCGGAACAAGGGCTGGCGCAGCTGCAGCGTCTGGTTGAAGCTGAAGTAAGGCGCCTCGGGGCCGCTTGAAGACACTGGAATACGCGTCAGGTCATTGTGGTTGCGCCCGGCGCTAAAGCCGATATTGGGCAGCAGCTGCGCGCGCGCCTGGGGCAGTCGCTCGCGCGCGGCTTCGGCCGCGGCACGCGCGGCGCGCAGCGTGGAATCCTCCTGCAGCGCCGCCTGGTAGGCCTGCAGCAGGTCCATGCTCCAGGCTGAACCGGCCAGCAGCGCCGCTGCGGCCGCCAGCGCGCGCAGGCCCAGTCGTGGGATCGATGGCTTCATCTCACTCCTCCTTCATCGAGGCGGCCAGGCGCTTGGTCAGCGGATGGAGCAGATAGGTCAGCAGCGAACGCTCGCCGGTGCGGATGATGACCTCGGCCGGCATGCCCGGCTGCAGCTGGCGCTGGCCGAGCGATTTCATGCCCTCGGGCGTGACCTTGACGCGCGCCAGGTAGTACGACACCATCATGCCGCCCTGCTGCTCGGTCAGCAGGTCGCTCGAGATCGAGTCCACCAGGCCATGGACGACCAGCTGCGGAGAATGGGCGAAGGCCGAGAAGCGCACGTCGGTCGGCAGCCCGGCCTTGACCTTGTCGATCAGGTGCGGCGCGATACGCGCCTCGAGCAGCAGGGGCTCGTCGGCCGGCACCACGTCCATCAGCTTCTGGCCCGGCTGCACCACGCCGCCGACGGTCTGCACCGCCAGCCCGACCACCTGGCCGGCAGCGGGCGAGCGGATCTCGGTGCGCTCGAGGTCGGCCTTGACTGCGACATACTTCTCGGCGTCGGACTGGACCTCGCGCGTGACATCGGTCAGCTCGCGCTCGGTCTCCTTGCGCTGTTCCTGCTGGCGGGCGATGGCGCGCTGGCGCAGCTCGCCGATCGCACGCTGGGCGCGCGTGGTGTTGCCGGTCAGGTCGGCGATGCCGGCCTGGGTCTCGGCGACCGAGCGCTCGAGCTCGAGCTGACGGTTGCGCGGTGCGTAGCCCTCGGCGACCAGTTCGCGGGTGTGCTTGAGCTCGTCCTGCAACAGGGCCAGCTGGCTGCGGCGGCTCGCCAGCATGCCGTCGTAGGCCTGCAGCATGGCCTGCTGGCCGCGGATGCTTTCCTCGATCCCCTCGAGCTCGGCGCGCAGCGCGGCACGGCGCGACTGGAAAAGCTGCTGCTGGGTCGTGATCTGGGCCTGGATCAGCGGATCGCTGGCCGCGGCCTTCAGGTCGGGGTGCAACGCGATCGCGCCGGCGCCGGCCTGCTCGGCCAGCAGGCGGGCCTGGGTGGCCCTGAGTCCCAGGTAGCGCTGGCGCACCGACTCGTAGTTGGCGCGCGCCACCGCCTCGTCGAGCTGGATCAGGGTCTGGCCTTCCTGGACCAGCGTGCCCTCCTTGACCAGGACCTGCTTGACGATGCCGCCGCTCAGGTGCTGAACGGCCTTGCGCTTGGTGTCGATCGAGACCGCGGCCGGGCTGGGCACGCCCTCGTCGAGCGGCGCCAGTGCAGCCCAGAGCAGGAAGCCGCCGAAGCCCAGGCCCAGTGCCCACAGGCCGATGCGGGCGGCCCGGCCGGCGTCCGACGGTGGCTGGCCGAAGTGGTCCGCCTGGGTGTTCTGGTCTGGCTGGTTCATGTCGGTATGGGTGTTGGCCATCTTGGAAGGTGAATGGGAGATGTTTGGGTGCGGCCGAAGGCTCAGCCTGCCACCGGCAGCGAGGCGGCATTGCCGGCGGAAGCCGGGGTGGACGCGGCCGGACGGGCCGCCGTCTGGGCCGCCTTCATCTGCGCGAGCACGGCGTCGCGCGGCCCCTGCAGCTGGACCTGGCCGTCGCGCAGCACCAGCAACTGGTCCGCCAACGCGATCGCGCCAGGACGATGGGTGATCAGGAACACCGTCTTGCCCTTGGCCTTGAGCTCGCGCACCGCCTGCATCAGCGCGGTCTCTCCGACGTCGTCCAGGTTGGCGTTGGGCTCGTCGAGTGCGATCAGCGCCGGTTCGCCATAGATGGCGCGCGCCAGCCCGATGCGCTGCCGCTGGCCGCCCGACAGCATGCCGCCGGCCTCGCCGATCGGGGTGTCATAGCCCTTGGGCATGCGCAGGATCATCTCGTGCAGGCCCGCGCTCCTGGCCGCCGCGATCACCTGGGGCGAGTCGATCTCGCCCAGGCGCGCGATGTTCTCGGCGATCGTGCCGTCGAACAGCTCGACGTCCTGCGGCAGATAGCCGACATGGCGGCCGAGCTCGACCCGGTTCCAGCCCGCCAGCGGCAGGCCGTCGAGCAGCACCTCGCCGCGCACTTCGGGCCAGATGCCGACCAGCACGCGCGCCAGCGTCGACTTGCCGGAGCCCGAAGGTCCGAGCACCACGGTGACGCTGCCCGGTTCAGCCTCCAGGCTCACGCCCTTGAGGATGGGGCTGACCCGCCCCGATGCAGTGGCGAACACCTGCCGCAGGGCGATCAATCCCCTGGGCGGGACCCGGGTCAATGCCGGATCACGCTCGGGATGCGCCTGCAGCAAGGTCTCGAGGCGACCGAAGGCCGAGCGCGCGCCCAGGTAGGCACGCCAGGTGCTGACCAGCTGGTCGATCGGAGCGAGCGCGCGCGTCATCAGCACGTTGGCCGCGATCATGGCACCCGGACTGAGCTGGCCGTCGATCACCAGCAGGGCGCCGGCGCCCAGCGAGAGCGACTGCTGGCTGTAGCGGACCCATTTGCTGACCGCGGTGATGCGGTGTGCCAGCGCCTGCGACTGGCCGTGGCGCGCCATGTAGTCCGCGTGGCGCTGCTGCCAGCGCTGCCTGAGCCCGCCCAGCATCCCCATCGCCTCGACCACCTCGGCGTTGCGCAGCTTTCCCTGCAGGAAGGCATTGACTCCGGCCTGCGCCTCCGAGACCGCCTGCGCCGGCGCCACCGTGCGCCGGTGGCCGAACCAGACCAGCGCGGCCTGCAGCAGGGCGAACACGATCGCCAACCCACCCAGGAAAGGATGGAGGAAGAACAGCACCGCGATGTAGATCGGGGTCCAGGGCGCATCGAAGAAGGCGAAGATGCCGTTGCCGGTCAGGAACTGGCGGATCTCGGTCAGGTCGGAGAAGGCGCGCTGCGCCGGCGCGCCCGACTGGCTCAGGTTGGCCTCGAAGGTCGCGTTGAAGACACGCGTGCCCAGCGCGGCGTCGAGGCGGACGCCGGCGCGCACCAGCAGGCGCGAGCGCGACCACTCGGCCAGCGCCATGACGCCAAACAGGAACAGCGTGATCAGCGACACCGCCAGCAGCGTCAGCTCGCTGCGGCTGGCCAGCACGCGGTCATAGACCTGCAGCATGTAGATCGTGGGCGACAGCATCAGCAGGTTGGCCACCATGCTGAACAGCCCCACGACCAGGAACTCGCGCCGGAAGGCCCACAGCGTGGTCCTGAGCTCGCTGCGTGCAAAAAAAGCCTGGATGCTCATGTCTAGCCTTGCTTGAATGTTCAGGAAGCCGCCACGGCGGCCGCCGGCCTGGCCTGCGACCCTTGCGCCTGCTGCTGAGCCTGCTGCTGAGCCTGCTGGGCCGCCTTGTTCAGGGCTGCCAGCACCTCGTCGCGCGGACCGAAGGCCTGCTGCGCGCCATCACGCAGGACCAGCATCTTGTCGGCCACGCCCAGCACGCTGGTGCGATGCGTCATGACGACGAAGGTGGTTCCGCGCGCCTTCAGGGCGAGGATCGCCTGCGCCAGCGCCGCGTCGCCGGCTTCGTCCAGGCTGGAATTGGGCTCGTCGAGCACCACCAGCACCGGGTCGCCGTAGAGCGCGCGCGCCAGCGCGACCCGCTGGCGCTGGCCACCCGAGAGCATGGCGCCATCGCGCCCCACCGGGCTGTCATAGCCCTGCGGCAGCGACTCGATGAATTCATGCAGGCCCACCGCCCTGGCCGCAGCCTCCACCTTGGCCCGGCTCGGCTCGCAGAAGCGCGCGATGTTCTCGGCCAGCGTGCCTTCGAGCAGCTCAACGCCCTGCGGCAGGTAGCCCAGGTGGGGCCCGAGTTCCTGCTTGTCCCAGGCAAAGACATCGGCGCCATCAAGGCGGACCTTGCCGCTGGCCGCCGGCCACAGCCCCACCAGCAGCCGCGCCAGCGTCGTCTTGCCGGAGGCAGACGGTCCCACCACGGCCAGCACCTCGCCTGGCTGCAGGCCGAATGCCAGCCCCTTGAGGATGGGAAGCTGACTGCCGGGAGCCGCCGCCATCAGGTTCTCCACAGCGAGCTTGCCCTTCGGCGGCGGCAACGGCATGGCCGGCTGCCTGGAC
Organism: Pseudomonadota bacterium; assembly: GCA_039805805.1. Classification (GTDB taxonomy): domain Bacteria; phylum Pseudomonadota; class Gammaproteobacteria; order Burkholderiales; family Burkholderiaceae_C; genus Malikia. The sequence continues at coordinate 4,846 of JBDLTM010000043.1, forward strand.
GGCAGCTTCTCGAGCAGCTGGTCGAGCCTGGCCCAGGCGTCGCGCAGGTTGACCACCGCGCGCCACTGCGACACGACCTGCACCAGCGGCGCCAGCATGCGCCCGCCCAGCACGGAGCCGACGATCATCATGCCGGGGCCTCCCGGCAGCGCATCCTCCAGGATCAGCCAGGCGCCCAGGCCCAGCAGCAGCGAGCCCATGGTCATCTGGATGAACTTGCTCGCAGCCTGGAAGGCGCCAGCCTTGTCCGACGCCTGGGCCTGCAGTCCGAGGAACTCGCGCTGCTTGTCCATCCAGCGGCGATGGATGTTGGCCAGCATGCCCATGGACTCGATCACCTCGGCGTTGCGCAGCGAGCCATCCGCGTAGTGCTGGGCACCGATCGCGGCCCGGTTGGCCGCCAGCAGCGGCGGACTCGTGCTGCGTTCGTTGAACCAGGCCAGTCCAACCTGGACCACGGCGCCCAGCACGGCAGACCAGCCCAGCGCAGGGCTGATCGCGAACAGGATGAGGGCGAACACCAGCGCGACCGGTGACTCGAACGCCGCCGCCAGCACCGGCTGCGGCAGGAAGTCGCGCACGGTGCGGAAATCGTTCATTGGCTGTATGGTCGCAGGCCCCAGGCGGCGCAGGTTGGACTCGTAGATGGCCTGGAACACTCGCGGCGCCATGCGACGGTCCAGAACCTCGCTGGCCTCGCGCATCGTCTCGGCGCGCGCCCAGTCCAGCACCTCCATCACGACGAATACGAACAGCACCAGCAGGGTCAGCATGGCCAAGGTGAGGTGGCTGCGGCTGTCGACCACCCGGCCGTAGACCTCGAACATGTAGAAGGTCGGCGCCAGCACGAGCAGGCCGGCCATCAGCGCAAAGCCGAAGGAACGCCAGAAATAGGGCTTGAGGCCCAGCAAGGCCTCGGTCAGTTCGGAGGGTTTCTGGTTCGGGTTCATTCGGCTTTTTCTTCCACGATCAGGTACTCGGGCATTTCCTCATCCGGCGACGGGGCAGCCAGCCCGCCCTGCCCCACTGCACTTTCGAGACAGAAGATGAGCTCGAATTCGCCGTCTGCCTGGCGCGAGAGCACGATCTCGCGCAGCTTGTCAGTCTGGAACGCCGCCTCAGCCTCCGGCTGCAGCGTGAGCTGGAAGCGCATGCGGCCGTCGAGCGTGAAGAGCGACAGCAGGCCGGCCTTCAGGCTCAGCGTGTGGCGGTCGAAATAGACCGGGCAGTTGTCGGCAAAGCGCAGCAGCGGCAAGGCCTTGTCGCCCAGCTGGGCAAGGTTGAACGGAGAGTTCGGGTGCTGATAGACATGCCGGCTGGCACGGCAGACCGAATAGATCGCGTTGCACGCCATCTGCGAGCCGAGCGCGGGAAACTGCTCGCGCAGCGACTTGTAGCTCATGTGGTGCAGCGCCACCCGGTTCCAGCAGCGGTTGTCGCGCACGACAGGCGCCAGTGCATTGCAGGCGCCGGCAAAGAGCTGCTGCAAGGCCTGCAGCCGGCCTTTCTGCTCCTCGCTGGTCTGTAACCTGATGCGCAGCTTTTTCTTCATATAGGAACATTCTAGCCTTCCTATATGAAGAGTGACAGGAAATTTGAACAGGCTGTCTGCGGCCAGATGCGAAGGCCATCTCACCGGGCCTGTCGCCACCAGCGGACGCAGGCTTTTCGAGCTCAGGCATCACCGTTTCCGCAGCGGCCGCAAGCCGAGCAGGACACTCCCCTGGCAGACCGACGGCGCGAGCGCCAGTGGCGGCCCAGGAGGTAGGCGATGGCGACGGCGACCAGCGCCAGCACCACGATCAGGTCCAGGGTCTGGTTCATGGTTCAGCTCCAGCGGGATGCCAGGTTGTAGGTCAGCCAGGAAGCGGCGTAGGCGAGCGAGAACAGCAGCGCCACCACGCCCGCCGGCATCGCCCAGCCGCCCGACTCCCGCCTGAGCACGGCCAGCGTCGCCAGACACTGGGGCGCGTAGACGAACCAGACCAGCAGCGACAGGCCGGTGGCGAGCGACCAGTCGGCGCTGATCAGCTGCGCCAGCGCGCTGCCGACCTCGTCGCCGGACTGCGACAGCGCATAGACGGTGCCGAGCGCGCCGACGACGACCTCGCGCGCGGCCATGCCGGGCACCAGCGCGATGGCGATCTGCCAGTTGAAGCCGATCGGCTCGAACACGATTGCCAGCATCTTGCCGATGCGCCCGGCCAGGCTGTACTCGATCGCGCTGCCTTCGAACCCGGCCGGCGCCTGCGGGAAGGTCGACAGGAACCAGAGCACGACCGTCAGCGCCAGGATGATGCCGCCGACGTTGCGCAGGAAGATCAAGGCGCGCTGCCAGAGCCCGATCAGCAGGTCCTGGGCACGCGGCCAGTGGTAGTCGGGCAACTCCAGCATGAGCTGCGCCGGCTCGCCGGCCTGGCCCAGCAGCTTGAACAGCAAGGCCAGCAGGATGGCAGACGCCATGCCGAGCAGGTAGAGGGCCAGCAACACCAGGCCCTGCAACTCGAGACCCCAGGCCTTTCGTGCCGGGATGAAGGCCGCGATCAGCAAGGCATAGACCGGCAGCCTGGCCGAGCAGGTCATGAGTGGCGCGATCAGCATCGTGACCCGGCGCGCGCGCGGGTCGGCGATGGTGCGCGCGGCCATGATGCCCGGAACGGCGCAGGCAAAGCTCGACAGCAGCGGGATGAAGGAGCGGCCCGACAGTCCGAATCCCCCCATGAGGCGGTCGAGCAGCAGCGCCGCGCGCGGCAGGTAACCCGACTCCTCGAGCGCAAGGATGAAGAAGAACAGGATCAGGATCTGCGGCAGGAAGACCAGCACGCCGCCGGCGCCCGCGACCACGCCATCGACCAGCAGGCTGCGCAGCAGGCCGTCGGGCACGACGGAAGCGATCGCCACACCGACGGCCTCGGTACCAGCCTCGATCAGGCCCATCGGCCAGGCAGCCCAACTGAAGACGGCCTGGAACACCAGGAACAGCAGCACCAGCAGCACCAGGCTGCCCAGCACCGGATGCAGGAAGATCCGATCCAGCCGCGCCGACCAGGCGTGATGCGGCAGTGGCTGGTCCAGGCCTGCCTCGATCAGCCAGGCATGGGCCTGGGCGTCATCGACCGCTGCCTCGGCCACTTCGGCCGCTTCTGCGTCGAGCCCCTGCACTTCGTCAGCCGGCGCTGTAAGCGCTGCTGCCGCGGCCAGGCTCTGCCACAGCTCGGGCCGATCGAGCAGCGTCCGCAAGGCATCCGCTCCCTGCGGCGCGATGCCGGTAGCCTCGACCACCGGCACGCCCATGGCGCGCTCGAGCCGCGCCAGGTCAAGCTCGCGGCCCTGAGCGCGCACGCGATCCATCATGTTGACGACCAGCAGCAACGGCCGCCGCAGCCGCCAGAGCGCTGCCGCCAGCCGCAGTCCGCGCCGCAGCCGGGTGGCATCGACGACGACCGCCGTCAGGTCGGGCGCGCGCTCCTGCAGGCTGCGGCCCAGCACGACCTCGCAGGCCACCGCCTCGTCCTCGCTGCCGGCGTGGAGCCCGTAGGTGCCCGGCAGGTCGACGACGGAGACGCTGCGGCCGGCAGCCGTCCTCATCAGGCCGAGCTTGAGCTCGACCGTCACGCCGGCGTAGTTGCCGACCTTCTGCTGGCTGCCGGTCAGGCGGTTGAAGAGAGCGGTCTTGCCGCAGTTGGGGTTGCCCAGCAAGGCCAGCCGTCTTTGCGCCAGGCCACCAAGATCGATCTGCGCCTGGCTCATGCTGCCTCCAACTCGATCTGGCTGGCTTCGGACGGGCGCAGGCCGAACACCGCCGGCCCCACCTGCACCACCAGCGCGCCGCGCCGGAACCAGCTGCGCCGCAGCACCCGGACCTGTTCGTGCGGCAGGAAACCGAGTTCGAGCAAGCGCAGGTTGTGAACACCGCCGGCGGCAATGCGATGCCACTGGCCGACCGCCGCCTGATCAAGTTTGAGTGGGGACAAGGAAGACTCTGAACAAATGAGAATGACTCTCATTATTCATCTATCCGAACGGCAGGAATTGATCTACATCAAATGTCATTTTTCTGGAGCCTCAGCCAGGACCCCAGCCCTGGCTCATGGCATCGACGCGTTGCTCGCAGCAGCCACCCTGGTGCTGGCGGCACATGCGGGTGCCAAGTCAGACGCAGCGGTCGGCAAGCGCACGCTGGTGGTCAGGCTGGGCGCGCGTCCGGCCGCAATAATGTCGGCCTGATGAGAATCCTCCACACCTCCGACTGGCACCTGGGCCAGACCTTGCACCAGTACGAGCGCGGCTACGAGCATGCGCGCTTCCTCGACTGGCTGCTCGACCAGTTGCAGGCCGAACGCGTCGACGCGTTGCTGATCTCCGGCGACATCTTCGACAACACCAACCCGTCGGCCGCCTCGCAGCAGCAGTTCTACCGCTTCCTGCAGCAGGCGCGCTCTCGCGTGCCGCATCTCTCCATCGTCATGACGGCTGGCAACCACGACTCGCCCGGCCGCATCGAGGCGCCGGGCCCGCTGCTGTCTCTGCTCGACGCCAGCGCGATCGGCTCGTTCGGTCGGACGGCTGAAGACCTGGATCCGCAGGCGCAGCTGGAGCGGCTGATCGTGCCGCTCAAGGACAGCAGCGGGCAGATCGCTGCCTGGTGCATCGCCATGCCCTTCCTGCGTCCTGCCGACCTGCCGCGCGTGGAAAAGGGCATGGGCGATGCGGATGAAGATGGGGACGCCTACCTGCGGGGAATGGCCGAGCTGCACCGCCTCGCCTGGCAGCTCGCGCAAGCCAAGCGCGTCCCGGGCCAGGCCGTCATCGCGATGGGGCACTGCCATCTGCGCGGCGGCCAGGTGTCGGAGGAGTCCGAGCGCAAGCTGGTCGTCGGTGGCTCGGAGATCCTGCCGGCCGCTCTGTTCGACCCCGGCATCGCCTATGTCGCGCTAGGCCACCTGCACCTGGCGCAGCGCGTCGGCGGCGACGAGACCCGGCGCTACTGCGGCAGCCCCCTGCCGCTGTCCTTCTCCGAGGTCGACTACCCGCACCAGGTGCTGCTGGTCGATCTGGCGGGCGAAGCCGTCGCCTCGGTGCGCGAGCTGCGCGTGCCGCGCGCGGTCGAGCTGCTGCGCGTACCGGCGCGGCCGGCGCCGCTGCAGCAGGTGCTGGAACAGTTGTCGGCGCTGGACCTGCCCGTGCGGCCCGAGGCCGAGCAACCCTACCTGCAGGTGCGCGTGCTGCTCGATCGCCCCGAGCCGGGGCTGCGCGAGCAGGTTGAGGAAGCGATCGCCGGCAAGCCTGTGCGGCTGGTTCGGATCGAGACCCAACACGCGCGCAGCGGCGCGGCCGAGGCGGCGTCGACCGTCACCGTGGAGGAACTGGCCGCGCTCGCGCCCGCCGACTTCTTCGGCCGGCTCTACCGGCACCGCTTCGGCAGCGAGCCCGAGCCCGCACTGATCGATGCCTTCGGCGAGCTGCTGCAGCAGGCGCAGGAGGAAGCGAAATGAGGATACTCGCGATCCGCGGCAGCAACCTGGCCTCGCTGGCGGGCGAGTTCGAGGTCGACTTCCAGTCCGAACCGCTGGCGTCCGCCGGCCTCTACGCGATCACCGGCGCGACCGGCGCGGGCAAGAGCACGCTGCTCGACGCGCTCTGCCTGGCGCTCTACGAGCGCACGCCGCGTCTGGCGCGCGCGAACGCCCGCAGCGAGAGCGTGCCCGACGTCGGCGAGCACGCGGTCGGCACCGGCGACCCGCGCAACCTGCTGCGGCGCGGCGCCGGCGAGGGCTGGGCCGAGGTAGACTTCGTCGGCAGCGACGGCGTCGGCTACCGCTCGCGCTGGAGCGTGCGGCGCGCGCGCGGCAAGGCCAATGGTAAGCTGCAGGCGAGCGAGATCAGCTTGAGCCGCATCGCAGACGGACAGCTGCTGGGCGACCACCGCAAGACCGAGACGCTGCGCCGCATCGAGGCCGCGATCGGGCTCAACTTCGAGCAGTTCACCCGCGCAGTGCTGCTGGCGCAGAACGACTTCGCCACCTTCCTGAAGGCCGGCGACGACGAGCGCGCCGAGCTGCTGCAGACGCTGACCGGCACCGAGACCTTCTCGCGCCTGTCGGTGCTGGCCTTCGAGCGCATGAAGGCCGAGCGCGCGGTGCTGGACCAGCTGCAGCAGCAGATGCAGGACTGCCAGCCGCTGGCTTCGGAAGACCGCGCGCTGGCCGAAGCCGCGCTGGCGGACGCCATCCGGCAACTGCAGGCGCTCGAGCGCGACCAGGGCCTGGTCGCCGAACAGCTGCGCTGGCACCGGCAGCAAGAGCAGCTGCAGCGCCAGCAGGCAGAGGCCGCCACGCTGCTGGCCACTGAGACCAGCGCCCGTGACGCTGCTGGCGAACGTCGCGCCAGCGTCGAGCGGCTCGAGCTGGTGCAGTCGGCGCGACCGATCGCGACGGAGATCGAGCGCGCGCAGGCCGCGCTGGCAACCGAGCAGGCTGCGCTGGAACAGCTCGGGCGCGACATCGGCCAGTCCGGCCGGGAAGTCGAGCGGCTCGACCGCGAGCAGCAGCAGGCCTTGCGGCAACAGCAGGCGGCACGCCAGGCGCAGGCCGATGCCAGGCCGCAGATCGAGCAGGCCAGGACGCTCGACGGGCTGATCGCGGCGACCACGCCACGGGTGCAGGCCGCCCGCCAGGCCCACGACGATGCCGGCAGGGAGCTCGCGCAGGCGCAGTCACGGCGGCTGCAGACCGAAGCGCGCCGCCAGCAGGACGACGCGGAACTGCAGGCGCTCGAGCAATGGCTGGAGCAGCAGGACAGCCGGCGCGAACTCGCGCAAGGCTGGCCGCGCTGGGAGGCTCTGTTCGAGCGCGCGAACGCGCTGCAGCATCAGCTGAAAGCCTCGAACCAGCAGCTCGCCCAGCTGCAACAGCAGGCGCAGCAACAGGCCCTACAGCTCGAACAAGGCCAGGCCGGACTCGAGAGCGCTGACGCCACCTGCACCCAGGCGGACCAGTGGCTCGAGCAGGCCTCGGTCGCCTGCGCCGGCACCGACGCCGAAGCGCTCGCCACTGAAAAGTCCGCGCTGCAGGCCCGGCGCGAAGCGCTGGGCGCGCTGGAGCAGACCAGGCAGCGCCTGCAGCAACTGGACCAGCGCCACGCCGCTCAGACCGACAAGCGCGCTAACCAGTCCGGCGCCATGCAGGCAGCGCAGGCCCAGCTCGAGGCGCTGGCGCAAGCGCTGCCGGTCGCCGAGGCCGCTCTTGCCTCGGCACAGCAGGCGCTGCAGGCTGCCCGGCTGGCGGCGAGCGCGAGCGCCGAGGCGCTGCGCGCCAGCCTGCAGCCTGGCCTGCCCTGCCCGGTCTGCGGCTCGACCGAGCATCCACGGGCACAGGTCAGCGAAGCGGTCGACTCGATGCTCGAAGCGCTCGAAGCCCATGCGCTCGGATGCCGAAAGGCACTCGACGAGTTG